>NZ_CDRRUH010000029.1:0-36622 GCF_977045365.1 Fusicatenibacter sp. | reverse complement strand
ACGGCTCTTGTGATTTTTTGTTGACTTGACATTTCAATCCACGCTCCCACGAGGGGAGCGACGATTTACATTCCGATCTTCCCCGGCTCACTCAATGCTATTTCAATCCACGCTCCCACGAGGGGAGCGACCTTCGAGATAATAACTCATGTTGATAACGCTCGATTTCAATCCACGCTCCCACGAGGGGAGCGACTCTATACTTCCAGCAGAGGTACAGGCTTACTTTGATCGGTTATTTCAATCCACGCTCCCACGAGGGGAGCGACGGATAAGAAAGCAGTAAAACCACATTCACGACGATTTCAATCCACGCTCCCACGAGGGGAGCGACGCATCCTCTTTCTTCGTAATAGTGACAATCTTCGAATTTCAATCCACGCTCCCACGAGGGGAGCGACAGCAATTTTATCTAAAATTCACCCTATGTTTTTAACCATTTCTCACAACGCTTCATCTTTCTCCTCCTTCCCTTTCCATTCTTTTCTTCCCCATCTTCTCAATTCCAGCACCTTTTGTGCACTTTTTCAGGTGCGAATCTCCCGGGCTTTTTCTGTGTACTACCGATTCGCACCTAAAAAATCAACACCTGATCTACAGCTGTACCACGTTCTACACCGATATGTTCAACTTTAGTTTTATAATTGTTTCCCAGATAATAAAACCGAAGACTGTCTTTTTCTTCATCGATAATGTCTGCTAAAATAGATTTTAATACAATACACTGTGCATTATCCAATATACATTCGAATACAGAATTTTGCACCCGTCTTCCGTAGTTGGTACATTGTTTGGCGACTTTACGTAAACGTTTTTTCCCCGCATCAGTTTCCGTATTGACATCATATGTGATCAATACCAGCATCCTCCCACCTCACTTCCACAAAAATACAGGATAGCTGTCCAGATCCCCTCGCAGATATCTTGCGAGCAGCATCGCCTGCACATGAGGAACCATTCCCCATTCCACTTTTTCGTTTAGATAGGGATGCATAATTGTTTCTTTTTTCTTATTCTGCCACTCTGCCAGCAGTTTCTTTCGAAGTTCATCGTCCATCAAAACTGCGCCATTTTCTTTTCTGGTAAAATTCTTTCCATTGACGATTTTCTTATTAACAAGTGACAGCACAAAGCGATCCGCCATAACAGCTCTAAGTTCTTCAATCATATCCAGTGCCAGCGAAGCTCTGCCCGGTCTTTCGGTATGCAGATAGCCCATGTAAGGATCCAGACCGACCCCTTCCAACGCCGCTGCAATATTATTCGTCAGAAGCGTATACACAAATGACAGCATTGCATTCATGTTATCCATAGGCGGTCTTTTGTTCCGCCCTTCAAACTTGAAATCTTTCTTCTGCTGCAAAATCAATTCGTCAAACACGCCAAAATAAACACTTGCTGCTTCACCCTCAAATCCTCTTAACTGCTCTTTTGACTCGCAGTTTTGTATCAGCTTCAAAGAATTTTTCAAATTCACAGATGCCGCTTTGACCCGATCTGCATCTATCTGCATTCCGTGATCTCGCACCGCTCGTTCCAGCACCCATCTTGCATTGTACACTTTTCCAAGAATACAATTTTTTGCAATTTCAAGACTGATTTCCGGATCCATACAACTATTGTATTGCTGTTCCCGCAGAACAATATTTCCTTTTGTTTTTCCCGTTACTCTGGCCAGGAACTTTCCCTGTGGCGTCAGAAAACACAATGCTATATTTCGATCCGCGCAGGCTCCCATTAACGCCGGACTTACTCCACGATAACCCAAGGATACAATACTCTCCAAATTATGCAGCGGCAATCTTCCGAGTTCTTTATTCTCCTCATAGATAACAATATTTTCCCCGTCAAGTCCCAGATAACTGTTCTCAGAAGTAACATATAACGTATTTAATAACTTTTTCATTCCTCTTCCTCCAGTCTCTGTTCGATATAGGTTTTCACGGAAGCCGTCTTATTCAGTTTCGGAAGGCAGATATCCTTTAGCGAACATGCATTACATGCTTTGCTCGGTTTCACTTTTGGCGTATACTTTCGTGCATAATATTGATGCATTTCTGCCAACATATGAATTACTTCTTCCCGCAATTCTTTTGTAATTTCTATCTGCTCCCGTCTTCTTGTTTCGCCATAGAAAATTGCCCCCTGCTCCACTCTGGTCGAAAACATTTCCTCCAGACATAACGCCTGTGCCACTACCTGAAGCTTGTCTTCTTCCGTAAGCTTAGGTTTGCCTTTCTTGTATTCCACAGGAAACACAGAATACAATCCTCTATGTCCATGCAGTTGAATTCCATCTTCACACTTCTGGAATTCAACTACATCACACTCCCCGCTGATCCCAAGTTCTCTCGAAGAAACCGGCAGCGCACGAACAATAATCGTATCTTTCCGTTTTTCTGTCAAATAAGGATCGTGTGCCTTTTTATGCATTAGTTCACCCGTGACGGTATGTACGTTTTCAGCCCACTGCTGCTCCACATGAATCAATGCCCATTGTCTTCGGCAGAATTTGAAATGCTGAATTCCGGATATCATCAGATACTCATCTTCTGCATATTCCATCAGACCATCCTTTTCACCTGAATTGACTCAGGAATGTCTTCTTTGCGCAAAGTAACTGTATAGTCCTGATATTTTCTTGGATATTCTACATCTTCCTTTCTTTTTACTTCTACCGCGTCAAATAACTTATATGCAGGGCAGTCACCAAGTTCTTTACTATGCTTGAATACAATCAGTTCACGAACCGCCATTTTGCCTCTTGCTGCTGAATGATCATGCTCAAACATGTTAATAATTGCTTCCCACAGCAGCTCAAGATCTTCTTCTGTAAATCCTGTTACTTTACGTGCAAGATTTGCTGACACAAAACCTTCTGCACGATATAAGGCATACGGTACAATACTCTTACGTCCCATTTCTGTGCTCTTGTTTTCTGCATCTTTTTCTGTTGTGATGGCTACTCGAGTAATTGTAACCTCCTGACTGATAATTGGATCAACGCTGCGTGCAAATCCGATCTGCACCGGACCTCTTACCTGTCCACAATTCAGTGATGCTTTCACGAAAGTTGTCATAACTGCACCAAAGGTTCGGATATCGAAAAAGTGATCGCACATATAATTTCTTAATTTTATATCTGCATCCGGATCATTTTTTTTCAGCTTTTTCAATTCTTCTGTCACCTTTTTGTCTTCTGTTTCCTTGATACCTAACGACGCACATGCTTCCCGGTCACTTCGATTGAGCGGAACATCTTCTTTAATATAAATTTTATAGCCATCCTCATCTTCTTTTACTGTCTCAACATAATTTCTGATTTTCCTTTTCAGGCATACATCTGTAACAAGACCTAAGCCACTTTCTGGGTCAATGCGCGGCATATTTCCGGCATCTGGATCGCCGTTCGGATTTCCATTTTCCACGTCAAACAATACAACAAATTCATATCTGTTTTTGATCACATCACTCATTTACTTTTCCTCCCGTTTTTCATACTTTTTCTGTGTCTGATGATAATATCCCAGGATAAATTTCCCCTGTTCTTCCAGCGATAACTGTTTCGGAACATATGGCAGTTCTCCAATCAATTTCGTTAAAAGCTTTTCGTAATAAATCTTTGAACTATCTCTTTCCAGTTTTCTGATATGACTGTTTTTCAGTTTAATCAGAATTGGAAAAATAATGGCTGGTGTCGCACATGCCGCGTTGAAATAACGGTCTCGAATTGTCGATTTAATTCCCGGATTTGCATCCATCTGTATGGATTCCAGTACAGAAAATAATTGTCCCAGCGTAAACGCAATCTCATTTTTTTCAGTTTCCATATAAGTTTCACCATCCTCCCATTTACAATTTTTTATAAGATATGCTTTTATAATTGCCGCTCGTCCCCAGGTTACCCGTCCCTGTTCTGCCCGTATTCGAATCAATGTATCCGTATACAGGCTTGCCGGATATCTACTGTCTGCAAGAACTGCTTCCAGTACCATTGCTGCCATGTTTGCAACAGGCTTTTTATCTTTTGATTTCTGATTGACTGTTTCTTTCAGCATATCATCGACTCCAAGATACTCCATTTCAGCCCATTTTGGTTTTGGAACCTCAAGTCTCTGATAATGATTTTTAAAGTTTCTTAAAACATTTCCAAACGAATTTTGATAAAAAAATCTCACCGACAATCTTGCCGCATTAGGGGCCAAACATAAGATATAAAATCTTTGATCCGTATTGATTTTTATGTCTTTTACATCAATATATTGTCCTTTTTCTATCTTTTCCAATACATCATGCACCACATCCTCATTGTCTTTCGTTGGATTCAGAAATGTAGAAAAGAAATCCTGATATTCCGTTTTTGCTTCTTCCGCCCAATAGACAACCATTGAATCCCCCAAAGAAAACGTATACTTTTTTTGTGACAGAAGATAATTCAGTGCTGTCGTATAGGCAAATTCTGCATATTTTCCAACAGGGGCATTATAGCTTTGTTCCTTGTTATAAGATTCAAACGCGGGTGCATTAAAAGAGACCAAGGAAGCTCCACTCGACTGTGCTCCAGGAATGCCTTTAATATTTTTGTGGATTCTGGAAATTCCATCTGGCTTTCCTGTTACAAGGCAAATGCCGACTGCATCTCCCTGTCTCTGATCCAGAGTTTTTTCCCACGCTTTCTGAATCATTTCATCATCCTGTGCATATTTTCCATTCACTAAGAAAATCAGATTACTTCCTTCCGTCAGCTCTTCCCACGATTCGGCAACGGCTGGATTTTCCTTGGCCTGTTCTGGTTCCCAATTTTCGAAAAAAGCACAAATTGCGTGTGCCGCTTCTCCCTGCACATTCTGTAAGATCTGTAAGTGTTTTTCTTTTGCTGACTGGAAACATTCCAACATTCTCTTGTTTGTTCCATCTTCGTCTATTCCCAGAATATATTTGGAATTATCGCATAGAAAATTAGCAGAAACTCCGGAAGATCGAGTCACCATCTCCGGCACAGTCAATGGCTGCGGACTCAATATCGTTTTCTTTCCAGTCTGCTGCTCCCTCTTTAAACTCAGAACAGCTTGAACCTTTCCGTCGTATGACAATTGAAGACCATAAGAAACTTTTCCTGTACACCATCCTCTCTTTGAAATCTTTCCTTGCTTTTCCAAATCTTCGTAATACTTTACCAATGCCTGAAGAATCATCGTATCACCTCACAATTCCGTAAATCAATGACACCCTTCCGCATAACTGCTCGAAAAAACATCGGCTCAATATTCTCTGGATCAGAATAGTCCATGTCAAAAAGCATCAGGCCCAGATCTTTTTCTTCCTCATTCTCATATGCAGTGTGGATCTCCTCTCCTTCATATAGAGCAAAATGTGCTGGAAATTCCCGGCAGCCAAAATATGGCATGTGATAGCATTCTCCTCTTTTGAGTCTTCGAATTGTAATATCTTTAAATTTGCCTGGATTATCTGTTTCATTCGCTTTATCTGTCATTCCAAAATGGGCTTCTATCACGTACTCTACATCTGTCAATATCACGGAAGCCCTCTGTACAATGTCCTGTTTTGTGCTGATATACAATGGTTTTTCTGCGCCATTGTATACTTCCAGAACTTTGCTTGCCAATGCCTTGCTTTTTACCTCATTTCTTCGAACACTGGTAAAACGAATTGGCTTGTTCACATAGATTCGATCAATTTTCCATTTGAGACCAGGGTGCCAGTAAATCGCCTCCAGAATCCCTCTTGCTGCGGAAGGCGTCATCACATCATACGAATATCTTTCCACTTTTAGCTCCGGCCTTGAAAACAGTGCATAATCCCCCCAGACTTTAACTTTTACTCCAATTCCCATAGGCGTTTCCTCTTTTCCTTATTGTTAGACTTATGTCTTTTCTCTATTTTTCACTTGTACTATTATGTTTTCATCATACTATATCTTTTTCTGTAATTCAATTAAAATTTTAAATAAAAATGTATTGAAATTTTTATGTATTTTGATTATAATAATTCTGACAGGATCTCCTCCTGCGGATTGAAAAAATACATTTTTCTTTAACGAAAAAACGAGAGGGAATGGAAGTTTTTAATTCTTCCATTCCCTCTCGCTTTTTCATACAAATAACGCTGTCCCCAATTCAACCGACAAATCCAATCCCATCTCTTCTGTATAGCGTTCAGGATCAGTTAATTCATAAAAATCTTTTACATCCTCAGAAACCCCTCGCACAATTCCTGCCGCATAGAATTTTTCCATTTCATTTTTACGAACGTTAATGCAAAACTTGCCAGCCTGCCTCATGTTTTTTCTGGTAAATCCCTGAAATTTTATCTCTTGCAGTATCTTCTTTGCCTCTTCCGTATTTCCAATAAATAACGCTGCCGTGTCTTCTTCAATTAATTTAAAATTCTGTGCTGTTTCTTTAAAATTATATTTTCCTTTTTCACAATTCTGCAGGATTTTCTTTTTATCCAGATCTTCTCCCCGTAAATAATACAGTCTTTCAAAATACGCTTTTATTGTTCCTAAATCTGAAATCTCGACTTTCTCTGCAATCAGACTTTTTGCCACATCAATTTGCTGTCTTTGTCCCGAAACGGTTTCTTTTTCATCGAATTGAAAAATAAACACATTGCTTTCAGAAACATCGTACTCCCCTTCTCTATTGCATCTTCCCGCCGCCTGAATCATCGAGTCAATTCCCGCCAGTTGTCTGTATACTGTCCGGAAATTCAGATCCACTCCAGCTTCCACGAGGCTGGTAGCAATCACAATACATTTCTGCGGATTCTTTTTATCCAATCTTGTCCTTATCTGCTCCAATACTCGCTTTCTATGCTTCGGATACATACTCGTTGATAAGTGGTAACAGCCTTCGCCTTTTAGTTTCTGATATAATTTCTGCGCTTTTTTCCTCGTATTGACAATACATAATGTCTGGAATCCGCCTTCCAATCTGCTTATAAGTTCTTCTTCCCTTAGATAGCCAAGATTTTTATAGCGCACTCGCTCAAAAAATCGGAATTGTTCTTCCATCCTCGGACATAGTTCTATTGCATTTCTCTCCTTTTGAAAGAGAGACTGCAATGCTGGCTGTGTAGCCGTACAGAGTACCACGCTTGATCCGTAACGGTCAATCAATTCTTCCATCACAGCAATACATGGTTTCAGATAATCGACCGGCAGCATCTGTGCTTCATCAAAAATAATTACACTGTTGGCCATATTGTGGAGTTTTCTGCATTTTGATGATTTATTAGCATACAGAGATTCAAAAAACTGTACATTCGTAGTAACTACAACCGGTTTATCCCAGTTTTCCGCGGCAAGCTGCATCGGTTTGAATTCTTCCGAACTATCATAATCAACATTATAATGATTTTCCAGAACATTCTGATCTCCCAAAATTTCCCTAAAAACTCCTGCATTCTGCTCAATGATGCTCGTATATGGAATCACATAGATAATTCGATCCATATGATTGTACACACCATGTTTTAATGCAAATCCCAACGATGCGGTTGTCTTTCCGCCTCCCGTTGGAACCGTTAAGCGAAACAGTCCTTTCGGATTATTCCCTTGTTCCATGCAGTTTCTTAAGATTTCTGTTCTTCTTCCATTAACTGACTCTGTTTCCTTATTTTTCAACCAATCTTCAACATGTTTCTCCAGCTTATGCAAAAGCGTCGTCAGTTTCTCCCCCGCCTCGCGCTGTGTCTGCCCCGCTTTCATAAAATCTTCTGTATCCAGAAAATCTGCATCTACAAGACACGAATACAGCATTCTCATAAAAAAGCTCAAAGAAAAATCTGGATTTTCTGTTTCTGTTGGATTGAATGGCAGCGTTGTTAATGCCGGAATTTGTACTTCTGTTTTGTACGCCTGATAGTCTTCGATCCGCTTTTTCCTTCGACCTGCCAATGTAGATGCACTTCCCGTATCCAGTTCATTCCCATAATCAGGCAGACCTGCATGGTGTCCTGCAATGCAATATTCTAATAGTGGATACATTCCCTGCTGTTCCAGACATAATCGAGCACCCGCTGTCGCGTGGTCTACACTGATACTATTATCTTCCTTGATTTTTCTCTGAAATTTGTCGCTGTACTTTCCAATATCATGCAGCATTCCACAGCAATAGCCCCATTCCCCTTTGCCAAATTTTTCCGCAAAATCCCTTGCCCGTTCTGCTGTTCCCAGCAGATGCTGCAACAACAACTGTACTCGATCTTCCTCTCGATGTGCTATATATTCCATTGTAAAATTCCCCCTTTGTTCTTAAAAATATATTAACCTAACTACTGCTAATTGTATATAAAAATAATCACCTGCTGTAAAAACAGATGATTATTTTTGAACTCAATTATATTTTATGTAAAATGGATCGGTAACTATTTTCTTTTTTTACATCTTGCGAAATCTCCGATACCTCTTCTCTACCAACTCTTCCGCATCCAGCTCCGCATATTTTCCCATAAATTTCTGAATCTTCCTTCTCAAATCTCCACAAACCGCAGGTAACGTCTCCATCGTAAACTCTTCCGGTTCCGCCACAATCTCTTCTACGATTCCAAGCTCTTTCAAATCCCCCGCCGTCAGCTTCATCACCTCAGCGGCCTCCGGCGCGCGTTTGCCGTCTTTCCACAGGATGCTTGCAAATCCCTCCGGCGACAGGATGGAGTAGATGGCGTTCTGCATCATCCACACTTCATCCGCCACGGCGAGTGCCAGTGCACCGCCGCTGCCGCCTTCTGAGATGACAATAGAAAGAACCGGCGTTTTTAACGCTGACATTTCATACAAATTCTGTGCAATCGCCTCGCCCTGGCCGCGTTCTTCGGCTTCCATTCCGCAGAAGGCGCCTGGGGTGTCTACGAGACAGATAACAGGCCTGTGGAATTTTTCGGCCTGTTTCATCAGACGCAGGGCTTTGCGGTAGCCCTCCGGGGACGGCATGCCGAAATTGCGGCGGATGTTTTCTTTCGTATCCGCGCCTTTCGCCTCGGCGATGACCGTGACCGGTGTGCCGTCAAACGATGCAATACCGCCGATGATCGCCGCATCATCGCCATACAGTCGATCACCATGAAACTCAATAAAATCAGGAAACAGCTCCCGAATATAATCTTCTCCCACTGGTCGGTCCTTTTTCCGCGCTTTCTGCACACAGTCCCAAGCCGATGTTTTCTCTCCCGTTTCTGGTGCTGCCAAAGACCGCTTCGCGTCTCCATCCCCCAAAGTCAGCACTTCTGAGGAAACTTCGATATCTTTCCCATGCATCCGCAGAATCTCCGCCAGCACCTCCTTCGCCTCTTCCCGCGGCAGAATCCGATCCACAAACCCATGTTCCACCAGAAACTCCGCCCGCTGGAACCCTTTCGGCAGTTTCTGTCCGATTGTCTGCTCAATAACCCTCGGCCCTGCAAACCCGATCAGCGCATGCGGCTCCGCCAGAATAATGTCCCCCAGCATCGCCCAGCTCGCCGTCACGCCGCCCGTTGTCGGATCCGTCAGCACACTCACATACAGAAGCCCCGCATCACTGTGTCTTTTCAGCGCCGCCGACGTCTTCGCCATCTGCATCAGAGAAACAATCCCCTCCTGCATCCGCGCCCCTCCCGAGCACGCAAACAAAATCACCGGCAGCGAAAGCTCGGTCGCCCTCTCCACCGCCCGCGTAATCTTCTCCCCAACAGCCTCCCCCATACTGGCCATCATAAACCTGCCATCACAGACCCCGATCACCGTCTCCATCCCGTTGATCCGTCCCTTACCAGTCACAACAGCCTCCGTAAGTCCTGTTCTCTCCTGCAGAGCCCTCACCTTCTCTTCATACCCAGGAAATCCTAACGGATTTCCTGCCGTCAGCCCCTGATCCCATTCCTCAAAACTCCCCTGATCCAGAAGAAAATCAACCCTCCGATACGCATGCACCCGAAAATAATTCCCACACTTCGGACAAATATAAAGATTCCTCTTCACATCCTCCGTAAAAATAGCCGCCTTACAAGCATTACACTTCTTCAAAATCCCCTGCGGCGCCTCCGGCACAACCCCATCAGCCACACGTTCCTTCCGAAACACCGTCTTCTTAAAATACTTACCCAGCATCATACCACCATCACTCCTTACAATCCTTTATTTCGCACCAAAGACTCCCGTCTTCCATCCACTCTCTTGTCCATTCCATCCCAGCCGCACCGCCCCGCGGTGTCGCTGACCACACTCTCCCAGTCGTGGGTCTGATCTCAGCCGCCCGGCAGTACAGCAGAAGGGGACGGCGCATTTGCAGGAGGAATTAGAAACACTTAGGCTTCCAGAATTTGCGTTATTTTCAAAAATCCAACTGTCTGAGCGACAGCGAGTTTTGGATTTTTGAAAATGGTTTTAGCAAATGCTGGAGGCCTTAGTTTTTCTTTCCTCCGAAACCGCGCCGTCCCCCTCTGCTGTACTGCCGGGCGGCGTCCGTCTCTCACAAGCTCTCCGTCAACCGCTCCACAAACTCAATATCCGCCCTCCCGGCCAGATACTCCTCTTCATTTAAAATAGAATACAAATAATCAACGTTAGTGTCGACTCCCTCAATGACGACTTCCCCCAGCGCACTCCTCATCCGCGCAATCGCCTCCTCACGCGTCCTCCCATGCACAATCAGTTTCGCCAGCATCGAATCATAAAACGCCGGAATCACATACCCGTCATACGCCGCTGTATCCACCCGTACTCCAAACCCGCCCGGCAGATGCATCTCCGTAATCTCCCCCGGACAAGGCCGGAAATTCTTCGCCGGATTCTCCGCATTAATCCTGCACTCAATCGCATGCCCCGAAAGCCGGACCTCCCCCTGCGTCACCGACAGCGGCATCCCCGAAGCCACCCGAAGCTGCTCCTGAATCAGATCCACCCCCGTGACCCACTCCGTCACTGGATGCTCCACCTGAATCCGCGTATTCATCTCCATAAAATAAAAATTCCCGTCCGGCTCCAGCAGAAACTCAATCGTCCCCGCATTCACATAATGCGCCGCCTTCGCCGCCCGGACCGCCGCCGAGCCCATCCGCTCCCGCAGCGTATCATCAATCGCCACACAAGGCGACTCCTCAATCATCTTCTGATGATTCCTCTGAATCGAGCAGTCCCGCTCGCCAAGATGAATCACATTCCCGAACGAGTCCGCCATAATCTGAAACTCCACATGACGCGGATGACGAATCAGCCGCTCCACATACATCGTCCCGTCCGCAAACGAACTTTCAGCCTCCTTCTGCGCCGTCTGAAACGCACTCTGGAACTCCCCGCGCGTCTCCGCCATGCGCATGCCCTTGCCGCCGCCTCCAAGCGCCGCCTTAATCATCACCGGAAAACCAATCCGGTCGGCCTCAGAAAGACCCGTCTCCCAGTCAAAAACAGGTTCCTTCGTCCCCGGAATCACCGGAACCCCGGCCTCCTGCATCGTATTCCGAGCCTCTGACTTATTGCCCAGACGATCCATCACCTCCGGCGACGGCCCAATCCACGTAATATGACACTCCTGGCATCTCCGCGCAAACGTGCTGTTCTCCGACAGAAATCCAAATCCCGGATGAATCGCATCCGCCCCCGTCACAAGCGCCGCACTCAAAATACGTTCCATATTTAAATAACTGTCCTTCGACGGTGCCGGCCCGATGCACACCGCCTCATCCGCGAGCTGCGCATGCAGTGCCTCCCGGTCCGCCTCCGAATAAACAGCAACCGTGAGAATTCCCATCTCACGGCATGCCCGGATAATCCGGACCGCGATCTCCCCACGGTTTGCAATCAAAACTTTTCGAATCATTGTGCTGCCCCCACCATAAAGGTCAGTTCCGCCTGCGCGACCACCTTGCCGTCGACCGAAGCAACCGCTTCCCCGACGCCCATCGGTCCCTTGTGGCGGATAATTTTCGTCTCCAGACGAAGCTTGTCTCCCGGTTTCACTTTTCCCTTAAAACGGCACTTGTTGATGCCGCCAAAAAATGCAATTTTTCCCTTATTCTCGTCAAGAGAAAGAATCGCAACCGCACCGACCTGCGCCAGCGCCTCGATAATCAGCACGCCCGGCATCACCGGCTCCTGCGGAAAATGACCCGCAAAAAAATCCTCGCGGTACGTCACACATTTATACCCAATGCCGAATTCTCCCGGCTCAAAATCTTCTATATAATCCACCAGCAGAAACGGATGCCTGTGTGGAATAATCTCCTGAATCTGTTTCGTTGTCAAACTGTTCATTCGCTGCTTCCTTTCTCGTCCCGGCTTTACGCTTTCACCCGGAACAGCGGTTTTCCGTAATCAACCATCTCGCCGTTTTTCACCAGAACCTCCGCAATCACGCCGTCCACTTCGCTCTCAATCTCATTCATCAGCTTCATGGCCTCCACGATCGCTACAACCTGTCCCTTTTTCACGGTGTCGCCGACCTTCACAAACGGATCAGCATCCTCAGCCGGGGCTGTGTAAAATGTTCCGACCAGCGGTGATGTCACAAAAACGCCTTCTTCTGCTTCGCTGTGCTCCTCAGCCGCTGTATTTTTTCCTGCCGTTTCTTTTCTCTCCGGCATGGCTGCTTCTTTCGCTGTCACGCCATTTGCTCCGCCCATCATCTCTGCCATCTGCAGACCGGCACCGGATGGAACGCCGCTCATCTGCACCTGCACCGGAGCTGCTTTTCCATGCTCCATGGCAATCTTGATCCCATCAGCCTCGTAATCAAACGCGGTCAGCGAAGAATCCGAAACTTTATCAATCAACTGTAAAATCTGATCTAATTCCATCTTATTTTCCTTTCTGCACCGGAACACGGTGCCGCTTTATTCATATTTCTGAAACAGCAGCACCGCATTGTGGCCGCCAAAGCCAAGGGAATTGCTCATTGCCAGTTTCACATCCGTCTTGACCGGAGCGCCGATGCAGTAATTCAGATCACATTCCGCATCCGCTTCCCTGGTTCCAATCGTCTGATGCACGAAGCCGTCCTGAATGGATTTCGCACAGACAACAGCTTCCACGCCGCCTGCCGCACCGAGGAGGTGACCGACCATCGATTTTGTCGAGTTGACCAGCACATGGTCTGCCGCATCGCCGAACGCTTTCCGGATCGCACGTGTTTCAAACAGATCGTTGTGATGTGTTGAGGTTCCGTGTGCATTGATATACGTAACCTCTTCCGGTTTTACGCCGGCTTCTTCCATCGCAAGCTCCATCGCACGCGCCGCGCCGCTTCCGTCTTCGAGCGGAGAAGTAATGTGGTACGCATCGCAGGTTGCGCCGTATCCGACTACCTCTGCATAGATCTTCGCGCCGCGCTGTTTCGCGTGCTCCAGCTCCTCAAGTACGAGAATACCGGCGCCTTCGCCCATGACGAAACCGTTTCGGTCCTTATCAAACGGAATCGAAGCCCGCAGCGGATCTTCCGACTCGGAAAGTGCGGTCAGTGCCGAAAAGCCTGCCACGCCGATCGGCGTAATTGCGCTCTCCGCGCCGCCTGCCACGCAGATGTCCGCGTCGTTGTACTGAATCGCACGGAAGGCATCACCGATGCAGTGGGTACCTGTCGCACATGCCGTCACCACGCTGGTGCATTTTCCCTTTGCGCCGAGCGCGATCGCAACGTTTCCCGCCGCCATGTTCGCAATCATCACCGGAACGGTAAACGGGTTGACGCGGGACGGATTTCCGGCATCAATTTTGGCTTTCGCCTGCTCACATGCATTCAGATCACCGACGCCGGAGCCCACCAGAACGCCGACGCGGAACGGATCTTCATTCTCCATGGAAATGCCGGCATCTGCAAACGCTTCTTTTGCTGCCGCAACGGCATACTGGGAGAAGGTTCCCATTCGTCTTGCTGCCTTGAAATCCATGCGTTCTTTTGCCACGAAGCCTTTGACCTCGCCTGCCAGATGTACTTTATATTCTGCTGTATCAAATTTCGTAATCGTTCCGATTCCGCAGGCTCCCTCTCGGACGCCGTTCCAGAATTCCTCCACGGTATTTCCAATCGGGGTAACCGCTCCAAGTCCTGTAATAACTACTCTTCTCTTCATTCCAAACTCTCCATTCTTTTCTTGTAACGATTACATCACCATGCCGCCGTCGCAGTGAATCACCTGTCCGGTGATGTAAGCTGCCGTTTCGGATGCCAGAAATGCAGCCAGGTTTGCCACATCCTCCGGCTTTCCGAAATGGCCGAGCGGAATCTGGGATACGGATGCTTCTTTCACTTTATCCGAAAGAACCTCCGTCATATCGGTCTCAATAAAGCCCGGCGCAATCGCATTGACGCGGATGCCACGGGATGCCAGTTCCCGTGCCGCCGTTTTCGTCAGGCCGATCACACCCGCTTTCGATGCCGCATAATTTGCCTGTCCGGCGTTTCCTGCCACGCCGACCACAGAAGCCATGTTGATGATGCAGCCGCTCTTCTGGCGGATCATCGGCCGTGCCGCAAAGCGGATGCAGTTGAACGTTCCCTTGAGGTTTGTCTCAATGACACGGTCGAAGGCTTCCTCCGACATGCCCATCAGAAGGCCGTCCTTTGTGATGCCCGCGTTGTTGACCAGAATATCGATTTTCCCATACAAAGCAAGAATTTCCTTCATCCACGCTTCACACGCCGCAAAATCCGATACATTGCACTGCATCACACAGCCGTCTCCTCCTGCCGCGCGGATTCCCGCAAGCACGGTTTCGGCCGCCTCTTTCGAACCATTGTAATTGATGACGACAAAGGCTCCCTCCGCCGCCAGTTTTTCTGCAATCGCACGCCCGATTCCGCGGGATGCGCCCGTTACTACTGCTGTTTTTCCACTTAACATCTCATTCTCCTGCTGCATAATCCACTATCTATAATAAAGTTTCGCACACCTGCTGCATCTCTTCATAGGTGCGGATATTGTAACCCTTTACCTCCCGGTTGATTTTTCTCAAAAATCCGGTCAGCGTTCTTCCCGGTCCAATTTCCACGAAGGTGTCAACGCCGTCCGCAATCATCGCCTCGATGCTCTGCTGCCACCGCACGCCGGATGCCACCTGCTGAATCAGAAGGCCGCGTGTCAATGCAATGTCACGCACATACTGGCCGGTCACATTCGTTACATACGGAATCGCGAGTTCCATAAAGCCGACACCCTCAAGCGCCTCCGTCAGTCCCTTGGATGCAGATTCCATCATCGGGGAATGGAACGGGCCGCTTACGTTCAGCGGAAGTACCCGCTTTGCGCCTGCTTCTTTTAACTTTTCCGAAGCCTCTGCCACTGCCGCCTCATATCCGGTGATGACAATCTGACCCGGGCAGTTGTAATTGGCAATGTAGGCGCCGGAAATCCCGCTCAAAATCTCTTCGATTTTTGCAGCTTCCATGCCGAGCACCGCCGCCATCGCGCCCTCGCCTGCCGGAACGGCCTCCTCCATCAGGATGCCTCTTCTGCGGACGACCTTCATCGCATCCGCCATTTCCATACCGCCGGCGGACACAATCGCGTTGTACTCGCCAAGGCTGAGGCCCGCTGTCACATCCGGCGTAAGGCCGCACGCCCGGATGGACTGCTCCATCGCCATTCCGGTTGTCAGCAGTGCAATCTGAGTAAACTCTGTCTGATCCAGATGTTCATTTTCCTCAAAACAGAGTTTTTTCATATCAATCCCGATCAGCTCGGATGCCATATCGTAGACGGCTCTCGCTTTCGGACATGCTTCATAAAAATCCGCGCCCATGCCGACACACTGGGAACCCTGTCCCGGAAACATAAATGCTGTTTTACTCATAACCGCGCCGGTGCTCCTTTCAGAAGTTCTTCCATCTCATTCATCATCTGCTCGATGATTTCTTTGCAGCTTTTCTCGTCTTTTACCATACCTGCAATCTGACCGGACATCACGCTTCCGGTTTTGACATCGCCGTCCACAACGGCTCTTCGAAGACCGCCGAGCGTCAGTTTTTCCAGCTCTTCGAACGGAGCTCCCTCTTTTTCCAGTTCCAGATAATGGCGTGTCATCTCATTTCGGATCGCCCGCACCGGATGACCGGTTGTGCGGCCTGTCACGCGGGTATCAATATCTTTCGCCCTGATCACCAGCTGCTTGTAATTTTCATGCACAACGGCCTCTTTCGAAGCGACAAAACGTGTTCCCATCTGAACCGCCTCGGCACCAAGCATAAAGGCTGCCGCCATGCCGCGTCCGTCCGCAATTCCACCGGCCGCAATGACTGGAATTTTTACGGCATCTGCCACCTGCGGAACGAGTGCCATCGTTGTCGTCTCGCCGATATGGCCGCCGGACTCACATCCTTCTGCCACAACGGCATCTGCGCCTGCGCGCTCCATTCGTCTTGCAAGAGCCACGGAAGCGACCACCGGGATGACGCGGATACCAGCGTTTTTCCACAGTTCCATATATTTCTCCGGATTTCCTGCGCCCGTCGTAACGACTTTTACGCCTTCCTCGGCAACCACTTTTGCCACCTCATCTGCATACGGGCTCATCAGCATGATGTTGACGCCGAACGGTTTGTCCGTCAGTTTTTTTGCTTCGCGGATTTCATTCCGAACCCACTCTGCCGGTGCCGCCGATGCTCCGATGAGGCCAAGGCCGCCGGCCTCGGAAACTGCCGCTGCCAGATGATGCTCCGCCACCCAGGCCATGCCGCCCTGAATGACTGGATACTGAATCCCGAGTAATTTTGTCACTTCTGTGATCATGAATCGCTTCCTCCTGCTTCCCGATCTTTCTTAGTTTTTGTGCTGCTCCAGATACTCTGCAACATCACCGACAGTTACCATCGTTTCCAGATCCTCGGTCGGGATTTCCACTCCGCAGGTGTCCTCGAGGGACATAACCATTTCAAACAGATCCAGGGAATCTGCTCCGAGATCCTCTTTGAAGGAAGTCTCCGCTGTGATGGTATCGATGTCTGCTCCCAGTGCTTCTGCTACGGTTTCTTTTACTTTTTCTAACATGTTTTTGTCCTCACTTTTTTTCTTATTCTTCTTATTTTATATGGGCGTTTCTTACCATTCCAGGTACGCCGCGCCCCAGATCAGTCCTGCTCCGAAACCGGAGAGAACGATTCTCTGTCCTTTTTGGGCTCTGCCGGACCGGTTCCACTCATCCAGCAGAATCGGAATGCTCGCCGCACACGTATTGCCGTATGCTTCGATATTCCGCGGAAATTTTTCTTTCGGTGCCTTCAGTCGTTTTGCCACGCCGTCGATGATGCGGCTGTTTGCCTGATGAAGGATAAAGGCATCAATCTCCTCGACCGGCACCTCGGCTTCTTTCAGCACCTCGCGGATGACTTCCGGCACACGGGATAAGGCAAACTGGAACACGGCACGGCCATCCATCTGCAGATACGTTCCCTTTTCGCAGGTCAGCGACACGCCTTTTTCTCCATCAGAATGGATCTTTTCGCACGCTTTTGTCTCCTGCTCCTCTGCCGTCAGCACAACGGCTCCCGCGCCGTCCCCGAACAGAATGCAGGTTCCGCGGTCACTCCAGTCCACCAGACGGCTCAGGGCATCCGCACCGATCAGCAGCACATTTTTTGCCTTGCCGCTCCGGATATACAGCTGGCCCAGTTCGTACACCGCAAGAAATCCGGTGCAGGCGGCGCTGACATCGAGACAGGCGGCACGGAAAGCTCCGATCTCATCCTGCACAAGACAGGCGGTATTCGGGAAGATGCTCTCCGACGAGGAGGTTCCAACGAGAATCAGATCCAGCTCTGTCGAGCAGATCCCTGCGTTTTCCAGCGCTCTTCGCGCCGCCTTTACTGCCATTTGGGCAACCGTCTCCTCTCCGGCTATGTGGCGCGCACCGATTCCTGTCCGCTCCCGGATCCAGACATCGCTCGTATCCACCATCTTTTCCAGATCTTCATTTTTCCATATCGTCTCCGGTACGTAAGAACCGGTTCCCACAATTCTGCCGTTTTTCACCTTACTGTCCTCTTGCTTATTTCATTCTCAAACATTTTTCTTTTCAAATGTTTTGATATTCAAAGTATATCATCAAAATTCATTTTGTCAACCTTTTTTTATTGCTTTTTCTATTTCCCACTTCTATAATGAAACTATGTTCGGGATTTTTTCAAAACTATTTTCCCGGATTCCATTATTTTGAGCCCCGGCACATGTTCTCTGCCGAACACTCCGGCAGGCTCCAGAAAGGACACCAAACTTATGCAGGTTCCAATGTCATCCTATCTTGTGGAAATCAAACCACAGATTCAGGAACTGATCCGTCTGCTCGAGCGCGAATTTGATTACGTCAGCGTACTCTGCACCGATGTCAAAGGTACGACCTACCGCGTCAGCATGCATCAGACCACCGTCAGCGATTATCACTTCTGTGAACGCGGCTTCGTTGTCCGTGCATGGCAGGACGGTTCCTACACCGAATATTCCTTCAACAACCTCACCGATGCCGCAGATCTTGCGGAGGAAATCACTTCCGCGCTGAAATCCGAATTTCAGGCATTAAAAGCACTCGGCATTGCACAGATGGAGTCCCCTCTCGTACAGGAAGAAGCCATCGCCAAAACCATGCAGAACGAAATCGAAATTGACCCGGAGACCGTCTCCGCCGCGGAGATTCTCTCCCATCTTCGGAAGCTCTGCGATGCCGGCGCTGCCCATAAGGGAATTCTGGAATTCCAGAGCACCGTCAGCTTCGCCCGTGTCAACAAGCTGTTCCTCTCCTCCAAAAAGGATCTGATGCAGTCCTACGCTTTCTCGGAGGGCTCCCTTTCCGCAATCGGCACAGAAAACGGAAAACAGAATATGTCGTACCGCTCCTGCTCCGGCCTGAAAGGCGTGGAAATCTTAAATGAGATGGATGCGATCGTTGAGGAGATCATCGCCGTTCTGTACGACAAGCTCCACTCCGATCCGATCACCCCTGGCATGTACGATGTCATCACCGCACCGGATGTCACCGGCGTGATTGCACACGAGGCCTTCGGCCACGGCGTCGAGATGGATATGTTTGTCAAAGACCGTGCACTCGCCAAAGAGTATATCGGCAAGCCTGTTGCCTCCCGGCTCTCCTCCATGCACGACGGCGCAGTCGGCGCACAGCAGGTCAGCAGTTATCTTTTTGATGATGAGGGAACGCCCGGCACCGACACCACGGTTATCGACCACGGCACACTCGTTACCGGCATCAGCGATCTGGTAAGCGCACTCCGCCTTGGCACCACGCCGACCGGAAACGGAAAACGCGAAAGCTTCGAGCGCAAAGTCTACTCCCGTATGACCAACACCTACTTCACCGCAGGCACAGACAAACTTGATGATATGATCGCCTCGATTGAGCACGGCTATCTTCTCGAGAGCGTTCAGTCCGGTATGGAGGACCCGAAACACTGGGGCATCCAGTGCATGGTCGGCCTTGGCCGCGAGATCAAAGACGGAAAGCTGACCGGAAAAGTCGTATCTCCTGTCACCCTGACCGGCTATGTTCCGGACCTCTTAAAGAGCATCTCCATGGTTTCCGACAAAGAAGAGCTCTTCGGCTCCGGCATGTGCGGAAAAGGCCACAAAGAATGGGTCAAAGTCAGCGATGGCGGCCCGTATCTGAAATGTAAAGTGAGGTTAGGCTGATGAACGAATTATACGATGTATTAAAAACAAGCAAAGCCAGCGACTTTCTGATCCGCGAAGAGCAGACCGAATCCCGCGAGGCATTTTTCATCGGTCAGAAGCTCGACATGAGCCGCGCGAAAAAAGTAACGCACACGTTTCTGACCGTCTTTGTCGACAGTGAGGACGGAAAATTCCGCGGAAGCGCAGAAAAAGAGATCCACCAGGGTATTTCCCGTGAAGAAATGCAGCAGGAAATTGACCAGGCGCTGTTCGCCGCACAGTTTGTGCAGAACCCATGGTACCCTGTTGCAGAGCCATCGGATGCCCAGGCAAACGCCGAAACGGCTGATGTTTCCCGCGATCTTACCGCCGAACTCGTAAAACTGGTGCAGGCAATGCAGGAAATCAAAGCCGAAGAGGATTCCCGTGTAAATTCCTATGAGATTTTTGTAAACCAGAAACTGACACACATCCGCAATTCCCGCGGTGTCGATGTCACCTTCTCCGGCTTTGACTGCGAGATCGAAGTTGTCACCAACTCCCGCAAGGGCGATCACGAGATCGAGATCTACAAAGACCTCCGCTTCTCCGATAAATTCGCCGAAGACATCATCGCCGAAGTGCGTGGCATGTTCCACAACGGCCGCCAGCGTCTGAGCGCGGTTCTGACCCGCCAGAACGAGCACGCCGATGTTCTCCTGACCGGAAACGCTGTCGGCAGCTTCTTCCAGTATTTTGCCATGCATACCAATGCTTCTTACCAGTACATGGGCGTTGCAAAGGCAAAAATCGGCGAAGCCATCACCGGTGCAGATGCGGATCCGCTGAACATCCGTCTCGTACCGACGCTCGACGGTTCTGCAAAAAACGCGCCATACGACGAAACCGGTATGCCGGTAACCGAGCGCGTTCTGTTTGAAAACGGCATCTGCCGCTCCTACTGGGGCAGCCTTCAGCATGCCCATTATATCGGCATGAAAGATACCACTTCCATGAACAACATGGTGGTTGAAGGCGGTTCGAAAACACTCGACGAGCTGCGCAGCATGCCGCATATAGAAATCACCGATTTCAGTGCGTTTGATATGGATGCCGTAAGCGGCACCTGCGGCGGTGAGATCCGGCTCGCGTATGAGAGCAACGGAACCACCTCCCATCCGACAACCAGCGGATCGCTTTCCGCACGTTATGACGATGTACTGAAAAATCTGACCTTCTCGAAAGAGACACAGCAGCTCAACAACCGCGTGGTACCGTGTGCGGTGCTGCTGCGGGGTGTGACGGTGGCGGGAGAATAACGTTTCCCCCAAAGGCGGCCAGTAACCGGCCTCCTCCGCATGAAAGCAAAATTGGCAACAAAAAGGAGCAGATCCGGTTTCCTGATGGAAATTTGGATCTGCTCCTTTTCGTTTGCTGTTCTGTTTTAAGCTCTGTTACTTATGCTCTTTTCTTTCTGTAAGTAACAACCATTCCTGCTGCTGCAGCAACTGCTACGATAGCAACCCATACCATGGTGTTTGCTTCGCCGGTTGCCGGAGAAGTGGTGCTTCCTACATTTTTAGCAGTGTTAGCATCTACGATGAATGCGAATGGGGAAAGAGAGTTTACAGTAAAGGTAATGGTTCCATTACCTGCTACAGCGTTAACATCTTCCCATTTTCCGTTTGTATAGTGAAGTACAGCTACTTTGGAAGCTTCGGTAACACCAGTAACTTTTACAGTAATTGTCAGTGGGAAAGTAACCTTTGCACCTTCCGGAACATACAGGTTACGGATGTCTACCAGTTCCATTCCCTCTTCAAATTTGTCACCCAGTGCTTCTTTTGCAATCGCTTCAAACTTTTCTTTGCTCTCTTTGATTTTTGCAACTGCTGCTTTCTCTTCCTCAGTGAAGTGCTGCTCAGCTTCTGCCTCGGATACAGTCTCCATTTTGATATCAACTGCATTTCCGTCTGCATCTTTTGCACTCTCAACTGCTGTTACCACACCGCTTACGCTTGGACTTGGTGCTGCAAATACATTTACTGCCATTCCAACAGTCATCACAGCGGCACAGAGTACTGCTACAAGTTTCTTCATGATTGATCTCCTCCTAACTCGCTTTTCTCAGAGTATTTTGAGGCTCTTGGTATCGCCCCCACCTTTATGCTTCCGGACCAGTCACACGAATGCAAACCAGATTCCCATTAAGCTGTAGCTATTATACCACGTTTATTTTTCTATGTAAAACATTTTTATGAGAATTTCCTGTAAACTTTCTTCATCTACATAAAATTCATCGTGTTCTCCCTGCTTCATCTCACCCTGCAGGTATTCTGTCTCATCTTCCAGGAATTCATAGCGGCCAAGCTGATTGATCTGGTCCGCACTTAAATCCGTTGCCATATACGGCTCCAGAATCGGCTCCAGCATTTTGTAGTAATCTCCCCCGGATCCAACTTTCTTTCGAATAGACTGGATCAGCGCCGGAATATACTGCATCTGCCGCTGCATACGGCCATTGTTGCTTCCGAGAACCGTAATATCCCGCTTCCGCACATATTTCTCTGCCTGCTCCCCATTCAATGTAAGGGTTGTACCTGCGGTAAATGCAGGATCAATATCGGTATAATCTTCCGGAACCGTCACAGTCACACCGCCGACCGCATCATTTAAAATAGAAATTGCCGACAGATTCAAGGAAAGATAGCCATCAATCGGCAGATCATACAGCAGCTCCGAAACAGTCTTCTTGGTTGCAAAGCAGCTGCTCTGTACTCCATTTCCATAGGCATACTGCGTCGCAATCTGTGCCTGAACCGTCGTATAATATTTTCCCGATACATCAAACAGATCCACATCTGTCATCGTGTCACGGGACACCTGCAGAACTCTGGCCGTCTCATTACTCTTGTCCAGTGAAATCACCATCAGGCAGTCTGCCTGTCCGGAAGTTCCCGGCATATTGGACAGCGAAACTTCCGCATCTTTATCAATACCCATAAAAAGAACATTGGTCAGATTTTTATTATATACATATTCTTTTCCATTATAAAAAATACTATCCGATGTATCGTTTTCTGCACTTCCGCTGTTCATCGTTTCTTCTGTCTGTTTCTTGTTCAACCGGTTCAGCGAAACATTTTGATACAGATACCATAAAACAGCCGCAGCAATCAGAACGATTGCTGCGGTGAGTATCGTGATCAACATGGTCTTTTTGGTTTTACTGCTCATTTTTTAACACTGCCTCCAAAAGAAAACGCTGGTCATCATTGCCATTGCAGGTAGATAACGTAAGAATCCGATCTTCTGTCCCAACCTGCACATCATCACGAAAATGTGTCGAAAAGTTTCGCACATTCTGTATGGAATCCAGATATGCCTGACGTCCCTCTGCGCTGGAAAAATCAAAGCTGTTTAAAATATGACGATTATCATAAGTGACAGCTGCGAAGATCTCATAGGTAAAAATGTGATCTGGTGTATAAATATAGATCTCCGGATGCGCTGCCATGTACTCCGGATCTGCATACTGTGTCAGAGTTCCGAACATGGTTCCATTTTTCATCTTATGGCCATAAATTACTGTATTGTAATCACTGAAATCCATGCTTGTCTGCGTTTCCGTATAAATGGAACCTGGCAGTCCCTCTGCTCCATCGATGGTGTGATTCAAATAATAAGAATCATCTCCGATTCTCTGTGCAACAGGATAATCAATCGCTGTATCCGGAATCTGAATCCATGCATAAATTTCTGAATTTTCTGCCTGCAGCGATGCAAAATCAATCGGTATCACCGGTTTTTCTGCCTCTTCCGTTGGAGCTGCTGTGCTTTCCAGTGTCGGAGCTGCTGTCTCTTCCGGTGTTGGCGTCGGCGTTGCCATTTCTGTTACGTGCGCTTCTTTTGCAAGATCTTCATATTTTTTCTTTTCACTCTGAAGTTTGACCGTATATCCGATTCCAACTGCCACTGCACAAAGAAAAATGATCAAAAAAACATAAAAGCTTTTCTTTCTTCCGTTCTTCATTTTCAGTCTTTTCTTTTCTTCTCTTTTCTGGATTTGCGTTTATTTCCGAAATCCGGAACAACAACCAGTGTGTTAAGTCCAAGATAATTTTCAACATCTTCCGCTGTTTTGATATTATCGTTCATAACTGTCTGCAATGTCAGAATTGCCAGAATCAAGACAAGTCCAAGCAGAAAACCTTTTTCTGTATTCTTTACAATATTCGGGCTGACCGGTGCTTGGGCTGGCTCTGCATCTTCTACAGTTGTCGGCGGATCTGATTTCGTGATCTCTGCCATCTGATCCTTTGTCGCATCTGCAACGCAGTTTGCAACGATACTTGCATCTTCCGGATCAGTGCTGACAGCCCTAATGACCAGGATACGAGTTTCCTGGTTGCTGACACTGATCATACTGAGAACCTGACTTCTGGTAAATTCTTTTCCCGTCTTTTCTTTAATTTTTTCTATCGCCTGATCAATAACAGGATTACTCTTTGCAATTACCGAAAAATCGCCTGCCAGTGCATCGCCAAGCTGAATATCGACCATAGATGTTACACTGGTCGTTTTGGAAAGCACATACAGCATTGCGGTAGATTCATACTTTGGCGTAATCAGAAAGCTGCTTACCGAAAACGCAATCACAGCACCTGCTAATGCTCCAAGCAAAAGCAGCCACCATTTTTTCACATAGACAAAAAACAGCTCTTTCAGGTCTATGACATCATTCTGCTGGTTTTCTTTTCTTGTCTCCATCTTCAACCTCTTTCCCTAGTAATTTCCATAACCATATTCTTTGTATTTTCCATATTTGCCGTAATATCCATTCGATTTTACATCTACCTTATTTAAAACGACACCAAGAATATTCTCATTTGAAGATCGAATCTGTTCTACGGCAGATTTTGCCTCTGCTCTCGAAATTGCATCTGATTTTACAACCAGTACTGTTCCATCGCATTTTTTTGCAACAACTGCTGCATCAATCACGTTTCCGATCGGCGGTGTGTCTATAATAACATATTGGAATACATCTTTCACTGCCTGAATCAGTTTACTGAATCGATCATTGCCCAATAACTCTGTTGGATTCGTTGGAAAAACACCCGCCGGAATCATATAGAGATTTGTTTTATTTGTCGCACAAATGGTATCATTGATATTACACTGGCCGGACAGCACATGGCTGAGTCCCTTTATTTTCTCCTGAATTCCAAGTCTGTTCAGCAGAACTGATTTTCTAAGATCTGCATCAATCAGAAGCGTTTTCTTTCCGTTTTCTGCAAACGCACTGGCCAGCTCGTATGCTACTGTCGATTTTCCATCGTTCGGAGCACAGCTTGTAACGGCAATGACACGGTTTTCAATGCCGGTAAACTCAATGTTGGTACGCAGTGTTCTGTAGATTTCTCTTTCCTGGCTGCTGATCTCTTCCACTGTGATCTCTAGTCTATTCACCGATTTTTTCTCCTTTAAGTATTTTTTTTGCATTCCTGCTGCAAAGCATCTGAGCTTTTTCAGCCCCTGCCTTCTTTTTCAGATACGCTGCACATGCTTTCATCTGCGGCGGTCTTGATGAAATATTATGGGCGTCCGTACCGACGAAATGCACCAGATCTTTTCTTATCAGTTTCATTAAATAATGTTTCGTTCGAAATCCGGCTTTTCCAATGACACTCTCCGCATTTACCTGAATGTACGCACCAAGCTCCACCAGTTCCTCTACACGATCCATTTTCTTCAGCGCCTCGTAACGCTCAATGTGTGCCAGAACCGGCAGATACCCTGCCGCCCAGAGATCCTGCACCGCCTGCCGAATATATGGATAATCCACATAAACTGGAAACTCTGCCAGCACATACTGTGTCCCATTCAGCGTCAGTGCCCTGCCTTCCCGCAGTCTCTGAACCATTTTGGAATCATAATAAAGTTCTTCCCCAAGATACAGCTTTAACCGGGGACTCACCTTTTCCGCCATAAGGCAGGCCTTTCGGTAAGCCGCATAACGTTTCTGCGTCGTCTCGTCTGACATCGTACTTTTGTAATGCGGTGTCAGAATAACCGCCCGAATGCCCTCTTCATATGCCATCTGCAGCATCTGAAATGTCATGTCCGAGTCCTGCGAACCATCGTCCACCCCCGGCATGGAATGATTATGCACATCAATTAGCATGAACTTTAATTCCTTGTTTTGCAACTTGTTTTTTTGCTTCTGTATGACATTATTATAAAATCTCATACAGATTTTAGTTTATCATTCCTGTTCTTATGTGTCAAGTTCTGCATTTATCATTTCCCACCATTTTTCCAAATTTGACTTATCCATGAACTAGTGCCTCAGAAAAGGAAATCAAACCACTTCTGACCGAATAAACCAATATAATGCTATCACCCCCCAAAATATCCTCTCCCATTTCTCCCCATCTTCCGTTAAACTACATACACAAGCAACTAATACGGAGATTTTTCTCCACACTACACATTATGGAATAGAGAGGATTTTCGAATGAAAAAAGCACTTATCACCGGTATCACTGGTCAGGACGGCTCTTATCTTGCGGAGTTTCTGTTAGAAAAAGGTTATGAGGTTCACGGTATCACCCGTCGTGCTTCGCTTGCAAATACGGCTCGTATCGAGCATATTATGGATAAAATCACACTGCATGACGGTGATCTTTCTGATTCGTCATCGCTGATTCGTATTATCAATATTGTCCAGCCGGATGAGATTTACAACCTGGCTGCACAGTCTCATGTACAGGTTTCTTTTGATGTTCCGGAGTATTCCGGCGATGTAGACGCACTTGGTGTTCTTCGTATTCTGGAAGCATGCCGCATTCTTGGCCTTACCAAGAAGACAAAAGTTTACCAGGCATCTACTTCTGAATTATATGGAAAAGTAGAGGAAGTTCCGCAGCGCGAGACAACCCCGTTCCACCCATACAGCCCGTATGCAGTAGCAAAACAGTATGGCTTCTGGATCGTGAAAGAGTACCGCGAAGCATACGGCATGTTCGCTGTCAATGGTATTCTGTTCAACCATGAGTCTGAGCGCCGCGGCGAGAACTTCGTTACCCGTAAAATCACACTGGCTGCCGGAAGAATCGCAGAAGGCATTCAGGATCATCTCGAACTTGGAAACATGGACTCCCTGCGTGACTGGGGTTATGCAAAAGATTATGTGGAATGCATGTGGATGATTATGCAGCATGAAACACCGGAGGATTTCGTCATCGCAACCGGCGAACAGCATACCGTACGTGATTTCACTGAAAAAGCATTCGCTGCAAACGGCATTACCATCCGCTGGGAAGGCACCGGTCTGGAAGAAAAAGGCTACGATGCAGAAACTGGCAAAATGCTGGTATGTGTCAATCCGGAATGGTTCCGTCCGACCGACGTTGATAACCTCTGGGGCGATCCGACCAAGGCCAAAACCGTTCTTGGATGGAATCCGCAGAAAACAACGTATGCTGAATTAGTAGAAATTATGGCAAAGCATGACCGTCAGCTTGCAAAACAGGAAAAAGCCATGAAAGCCGCACTTTAATTTAGGAGATGCAAATATCATGATGGAAAAAAATGCAAAAATTTATGTAGCCGGACACCGTGGAATGGTTGGTTCCGCGATTGTAAGAGAACTGAAACGCCAGGGTTATGAAAATATCATTACCCGTACCCACAAAGAACTGGATCTCTGCCGTCAGGATGCTGTCGAGGCATTTTTCGCAGAGGAAAAACCGGAATATGTCTTCCTCGCTGCTGCAAAAGTAGGCGGCATCGTTGCAAACCAGGAAGCACTGGCAGATTTCATGTACGATAACATGACACTGGAAATGAATGTCATCCACTCTGCATGGAAAAACGGCTGTAAAAAACTGGAGTTTCTTGGATCCTCCTGCATTTACCCGCGTATGGCACCGCAGCCGATGAAGGAAAGCTGCCTGCTGACTTCCGAACTGGAAAAAACAAACGAGGCTTATGCACTTGCAAAAATCTCCGGCTTAAAATACTGTGAGTTTCTGAACCGTCAGTACGGAACCGATTATATTTCCGTTATGCCGACCAATCTTTACGGGCCAAACGATAACTATCATCCAACCCACAGCCACGTACTTCCTGCGCTGATCCGCCGCTTCCATGAAGCAAAGGTTAACCATCTGCCGGAAGTCACCTGCTGGGGCGACGGCTCTCCGCTGCGTGAATTTCTGTATGTCGATGACCTTGCAAATCTCTGTGTCTTCCTGATGAACAACTATTCTGGAAACGAGACCGTAAACGCCGGAACCGGAAAAGAACTGACCATCAAAGAGCTGACAGAGCTTGTTGCAAAAGTAATCGGTTATAATGGAAAAATCAATTGGGACAGCACAAAGCCAAATGGTACTCCAAGAAAACTGCTCGACGTATCCAAAGCAACCGCTCTTGGCTGGACCTACAAAACCGAGCTGGAAGACGGTATCCGTCTCTCCTACGAGGATTTCCTGAATAACCCGATGCGTGCAGAAAGATAACGGAGAAACTTTATGAATATCGTTTTATTATCCGGCGGCTCCGGCCAGCGCCTGTGGCCGCTTTCCAATGATATCCGTTCCAAGCAGTTTATCAAAATTTTCCATACGGCAGATGGTGAACTGGAATCCATGGTACAGCGCGTTTACCGCCAGATCCGTACGATCGACAAGGATGCCACAGTAACCATCGCAACCTCAAAATCGCAGGTCTCCGCCATCCACAATCAGTTGGGCGAAGATGTCGGCATCAGCGTTGAGCCTTGCCGCCGCGATACCTTCCCGGCCATTGCGCTTGCCGCTGCCTATCTGAAGGATGTAAAGGGAATTTCCGAGGACGAGCCTGTCGTTGTCTGCCCGGTTGACCCTTACGTGGAAATTGATTATTTTGATGCCTTAAAAGACCTCGGCGCCCGGGCGGCTTCCAGTGACGCCAACCTGGTTCTGATGGGTATTGAACCGACCTATCCAAGTGAAAAATACGGATACATTATTCCAGACACCCCGGCTTCTGTCAGCACGGTGTCCATGTTCAAAGAGAAACCGACCAAAGAAATTGCAGAACAGTACATTTTCCAGGGTGCTCTTTGGAACGGCGGTGTTTTTGCTTTCCGTCTTGGTTATGTTTTGAAGCGCGCTCATGCATTAATTGATTTCGAAAACTACGAGGATCTTTTCAACAAATATGAAACGTTAGACAAAATCAGCTTTGATTACGCAGTGGTAGAACATGAGGACCGTATCGAAGTGATGCGTTTCTCCGGTATGTGGAAAGACCTTGGAACCTGGAATACTCTGACTGAGGCCATGGACAGCCACAATGTCGGCGAAGCACTGTTTAACGAAACCTGCCGAAATGTACACGTAGTCAACGAGCTGAATCTTCCCGTACTCTGTATGGGACTGAAAGACATTGTAGTTTCTGCAAGCCCGGACGGCATCCTGGTTTCCGACAAAGAGCAGTCCAGTTACATCAAGCCCTTTGTCAATACACTGGATCACCGCGTTATGTTTGCAGAAAAATCCTGGGGCAGTTTCCGCATTCTGGATATCGAAAAAGAAAGTCTTACGATTAAAGTAACTTTAAATCCAGGTCATCAGATGAACTACCACAGTCATGATTTCCGCAATGAAGTCTGGAACGTTATTTCCGGCACAGGACGTGCCGTGATCGACGGCGTTGTTTACAATGTTCACGCCGGTGACACACTGCAGATGAATGCAGGCAGCAAACATACCATTTTTGCTGATACGGAACTGCAGATCATTGAAGTCCAATTCGGAAAAGACATCAATGTACACGATAAACATAAATACGATCTGCCGTCCCTTTTCTAAATTGTAATGAAAAACCGCAAACCATTTTCTGCCCGATCTGCTGAAAATGATTTGCGGTTTTCTGTTTTACCATTTTTTCCGGTATTCTCCCGGACTCATTCCTTCTATTTTTCGAAAACGGCGCGCCAGATAATTTGCATCATTCATTCCGATTGCGGCACTGATTTCATCCACCGTCAGATCAGTAAAGCGAAGCAGATTTTTCGCCTGCGTAATCCGTCTCGTTTCCAGATAAGAAATGATTGTCACACCATATGTTTCTTTAAATATCTTCGTCAGATAATATTTATTAATATAAAATTTCTGTGACAGCAGTTCCAGTGTAATATGTTCCTTATAATTTTCATCCAGATAACTTTTCACCTTTTCCATGCTCATCCGTTTTCTGGCATGCGCAGCGCGTCCCTGTTCCGGATGCCAGGAATTCTTCATCAGAATCCAAAGCAGGCGGTTTAAAATCTCATTAATTTTCATATCCCGCACATAACTGTCCGATCCTGCCGCAGAATACAGGTCTGTCATAACTTCTACCAGTTCTTCCATTTCCTTGGGATGAAAAACCGGCTGTCCGCCGCGCTCCTGATACTTTTTGTAAATATCAGGCATAGTATGACCGTAAAAATGACACCACTGCAAGGTCCACAAATCTGCCGATGTCGCATGGGAATACGGTTTTCTGCAGTCGATGAAAACACAGTCTCCGGAATGCAGCGCATACGTTTTCCCATTGTAATTCAGCTCTCCTGACCCCGATGTTACCGAAAAGAACAGATACGAAGCCAGATGCTCTCGATGAGACGTATGCGCCGCCAGTGCATGGAGTGAACCTGTTTCCTGCAAATACAGAAGTGAAGTTCTGGCAAATTCCGACGGTGTATATAAAATACGCTGCGACGACACCGAATGGGACGACGAAGCAAAATACTCCATTCCTATCTTACCACACCTTTTTTCAGAATCATATTGGCATACTGTGCCGTCTCACCCGTTGCCACAACACAATAGGCTTCTTTTGCACGCTCATAGTAGGCAAAGCGTTCCATCGTATGTACTTTTGCTTCCGGTTCGTATCGATTCAGAACCGCTTTATACTCATCCCAGATCGGTGTCTGAACCGGATCTCCCGGCACCACTTCCATCAGTACAAAATGATCCTCATCGTACTGATCCAGCGGGAACAGCTGCAAAACGGCATCCAGCAGCTCTACTGCACCGATTCCGTCTGCACGCACGATTCGTTTTCCTGTACTGACCGTTGGAAAATTCGCATCGGCAAATACAATCTCATCTCCATGTCCCATTTCATCCAGTACTTTTAACAGTTCCGGTGATAATAACGGTGATATTCCTTTTAACATCTTTTTCCTCCTTCTACGCCAGGGAACAGCTCCATACATCTACACCGCTGTCCTGGAAAACTTCGCGCAGCCGTTTCCGCACATCTTCCTGCGTTACGCCCTTTTTCAGCACTACCTGAAGGAAACCGCCTCCGCCGGCACCGCAGATCATCTTTCCATCGATCAGATCTTCCACGGAATGGAAAATCATGTCAATACATGTATTAGTACAGCCCGCATCGAGCTTCTTTGATAATTCCCAGTGCTGATTCAAAAGCGCTGCAAATCCATCGATATTTCCTTTTTCCAGTTCAAACCGCATCAGAACCGCTGTCTGCTGGATCTCATATAAGACATCCACCGCATCCTCGATTCCTCCGACGTATCTTCCAACGACATCCCGCAGCAGATTTCTCGCCAGTCTGCGCTGTCCGGAATAGATCAGGCAGAAACGCTCATCGAGTTCTTTTCTTGTTTTTTCACTGATTTTACACGGCACACACGTAATTCTCTGCCGGATCGCCGGTTCACTCGAAACCATCTTGATTCCAGGTGCCAGACCTCCGACCTGATCCTGCCATCCTCCGCCAGTCGACATGATCTGTTCCATACAGAGAACACGGTCATACAGCTCTTCGTCCGTTACCTCTTTTCCCAGCATCTCATACAATGCTTTTACGCAGGCGCCCGCCAGAATTGAGGATGTTCCAAGGCCGGAACCGCGTGGAATATTAATCACCTGTGTGGAAAGATACAGACCGCTTCCCAGATTTTTCGTAATCTCCTGCACCGAAACCGGCTCTTTATATGGAATAACGCCGCATGCGATCAGAGCTGCTTTGTGCAGTGCAAATGGATCGTAAGGGTTGCTGGAATCCTGTAAACTGGAAATCTCGGTAAATGTCTGCTCTGCCCCGCTGTCCGCGCTCGCAAGAATAATCACCGGCTGATCAACTTTTTTAACCACGACTTCGATCGGGCAGTTTCCATCCAGCATAACAGCCGCATTCAGCACCGTTCCGCCATGCTCCATACAGTACGGCGGCGTATCGCTCCAGCCGCCTCCCCAGTTCACACGGACCGGAAGATTTACAGTCACCTGATTTTTGCCCATCTTTGCATCTGCATCATAGCAAAGACCTTTTACTGCCCCGGCAAGAATACCGCTGCTGATGGTTGCGAAGCAGAAATCCATATATTTTTCCTCAAAGCAGGACAGAACATAATAAATTCTGATTTTTCTGCTGAACTGTTCCAGCTCCGTCTCGCTTAATCTCTGTGCTTCTTTCAGGAGTTCTGCCTTGATCCGTTCCGAAATGCCATCCCGCATTTCTTCTACCAGTCTGGTCAGGTTTTCCTTCCTGTCGATCGCCTCCAGAATCTCTTCCAGTTCTACTTTATCCGATACCTTTTCCTGCCACGGTAACAGTGCAGAAAGATCTGCCTGGTTAAAACTGTCTTTCAGTGAAATTCCATCTTCCCGAATCGGAAAACCTTCTTTCCAGGCCTCCAGTGTCTGATGTACCGCTTCTTCCATTGACGCACACACCGGATAAATCGGCGCTTCCCAAAGCGGCACCGGTAATTCTTTTCCAAACAAAGATGCTTCCTTCGGATTGTCAGAAACACCGTACATACGGACAACAAATTTTCCATTCAGCAGTTTCAAGCCATGCAGAACGGTGTGATCCGGAATCGCCTGACCATCTAATGTCACGCCGGAAATCACACATTCTTTTCCTATCTGTGATTTGTGACGAATCATGCTGTCTTCCAGATAACTTCCAACCCCAATCTCCGCTGCCGGACTCACATAACTGTTTGATACAGCAAAGTTCTGTTCTGCACGATTCGTATGAATATGCGACGACCATCCCAGATAACAGAACTCCTCCATTCGTTCTGTCATAAGTTCCCGCAGTTCTTTTGTCGTACCAAAGTGAATAAATGCAGCAGGTGACATTCGGATCAGCTTCATCTGGTACGGATGCAGTACACTCCACAGTTCGGTCCGGCACTGCTCCAGTTCCGGTGTAAAATCTCCTTCCGGTGTTTCTTTATAATACTGCTCGAGTGTGGAATCCGATGCCAGCGGATACAGGAAATCCGCATAAAAAGAAAGCCGGGTACGCTCATTTACATAAGCCGCAAATTTTTCTTTCGTATCTACCAGCTGATACAGTGCCTGCAGCATTTCGCTGTCAAAGATTACGGCTCCGGTATCAATATCTACATTCCCCTGATCATCCGAAGCCCCAAGGCTCTGCAGCTGCTCCACTGTTTTTTTATGCAGGAAACCGCCTACATTTCCTTCCCCATCCACGCGGTAAACGCCATGATTTTTTCCAATTTCCGCTGGTTCCTTAATCGAAAGTGCGGCAGCACCTTTTCCATAAAAATCAATCTGCAGCGGATTGAACAGCAACAGTACATCTCCCGAGCATACCAGCATTCCTGCATTCATTCGTGCAGCAACACCGCTCATGGAAATCATAAATTCATCAAACAGGGTAGAACGTTTTCCATTCGGTAAAACACGCGGCACCGGCGAAAATAACTTTCCGCAGGCAGAATACTGCGGCACACGCTTACTGTCGCCGCCGGAATGGATCACCAGAATCCGCTGATTTTCGAATGAACCTGCATTCTCATGAACGTAACGCAGAACATTCAGTGTAGCGCCGCCGCTTCCTACCCGTTTTCCGTCCGGATCCGGAAGCACTGCATAATGCGTCGATGCCGGAAGCATATTATGATCCAGACGATACTGAATCTGTGTACGGTATGATGCAGCCTGTTCCTCATTGGAAGCTGTAAGAATCACATAATCCCATAATGGCAGATTCGGTGCTTCCAGAAGCGCGGTATACTGATTTGTGCAGTCAATGTAGGACTGCTGTAAAAATAGAGTTTTGTGTGACATGTCTTTTCTTTGTTCCTTACTTTATCATTGTAGTATTAATTTCTGTCCCTCTCCAGGGCACGTTGTTTTCAAAATATATGTTGAAACACTTGTAATTTAGTATATCATAGATTCCGTCAAAAATCTTCCTTTTCTTATTACATTTATTATTTAACGCCTGTATTTTTGCGTGAAGTAATTATCTGACAAAAGATTTTCAAAAGAGCACAGCCAAAGCAAACTCCATGTACATAGTCTCCCTGTCGGAAACTCTGGTTACATTTCATTCTACTTCGGCTGTGCTCACAATCGGTTTCTTTCTCAAATATTCACTTTTTTCTTCTGACAGTCAACCCCAAAGAGAGGTAATTTTCTATCATTTATCTTTGATCTTCACATCAATAGCTCAGATTCCATCCTCATCTTCTGCATCATAATCTCTTCCATTTGGAAACATAACTGAATATCTGAGAATTCATCCACCATTTCATCATACTCTTCTTTTACCTCTTCGTAGGAAGAGTTTTCATCTGACTCATGCCCCCAATGGTTCTCATCCATTTTATCTGCCCTGGAGCTTCTTTTACGGGTTTCCGTTTAATCTTTTATTCTACAAGTTTTCCTTCCGAGAATACACAGCGTTTTCCTGCCAGGTAATGCACGCCTTCGTATCCGGCACCGAACCTATCAAAATAGTATGTATCATTCCAGGATTTATACTGCTGTTCGGTCAGGAGTGCTCCGCCGGATGCTGCATGGTAAGTGCTTCCATACATGTTGAAGGTTACGTTGTCATACATCCTTCCGTCTTCGTCAAATCCATAGTATTTTCCGTTGATCATCACAACGTTATCCTTTACCACCTGGCCGTCTAATGCATAGTAGTAATAGCCGTCTACCAGGGTCCACTGGTTGTTCACCATGTCATGCTGAACTCCCTTGGAATCTATAACGTACAGATTTCCAAACTGATCTTTGACTGCTGCATTCTTCAACAGACGTCCATTCTCGAAGAAACAGGTGACTCCGTTGACCTTGTGGCTGCCTTCGTATCCGATACCGTTGGCATCGAAATAGTAAACATCGCCGTTTCCAGCCGTCCATGATCCGTTTCTCACCAGTTTTCCATCTGCCTGTGCATGGTACATTCCATGGTTGTCACCTTCTGTATCCAGATAGAAAGTACGGTTGGTGTACATCCGGCCGTCGCTGTCGAATCCATAATAAGCGTTTCCGATCTTACGGATTGTACTCTTTGCCGCAACGCCATTGACAGCATAATACCAGTATCCGTCTACCTGCGTCCAGCCGTTGCGGTTTGCTTTTTTCAGCACACCGTTTCCATCTGCAATCCCGAGAGCTCCATCTTCCATGGTCAGACTTTTATTGACAGCCATGATGCCTCTTTCAAAATAGTAATTCTTTCCGTTGACTGTCTTCCATCCTTCCAGTGCCTGTCCGTTGTCATCAAAATACAGCCAGCCATAGTCACTGCCGTAATGGATTTTCCGAACACGCATCTGTTTCCAGGCATTCGTCAGCATGGTTCCGTCTGCTGCGGCTCCGACAATACCATACTCCTCATTTTCCACAGCCACGCCGCTTACCATTCTTCCTTCTGAATCGAAGATATAATTCTTACCCTTGATCTCGAATCTGCCGGAAGTGATCAGTTTTCCTTCGTATACGTAGTACCATTCCTTATCTACCTGCGTCCAGCTGTTGTTGGCAAGCTGAACCACTTTTCCATTATCGGCGGCTGCATAATTGGTATCACCTACCTGGAACGAAGTACTCTGCAGCATCCATCCCTGTTGAAAATAACGCTGAATACCATTTACCGTGCGGAATCCTTCCACACCCTTTCCTTTCTCATCAACCATGTAGGTTCCATAAGCCAGCTCATAGATCTTATTTTTCTGTACCTTTCCGTCGGCATCCACAATCACAGAAACTTCATCCCCGTAGTAGCTGTCCCGGACATAGTCGAGCAGACTGTTCGTTGTCATATGTCCCTCATAATTAAAGAAATACGTAACACTGCCGATCGTCTCCAGCTTGCTGCTTACTACCTCGCCATTCTTGACATAATACCAGTAGTTTCCAACTTTGTTCCATTTTTCTTTCAGCTCATATGCCTTGCCGTCTCCATCAGCCGCATAGTTCTTTCCATTCACTTTCAGGAACGTGCTTCTGTAAAGATTGCAGTCTGTGCCGAACAGATACTTCACGCCATTGATGGTCTGAACACCCTGTCCCAGTGCTTTTCCGTCTTTTCCGACATAAAGCGTACCAAAGGACTCGTCCCATACCCACTTGTTTGTGTACAGTTCACCGCTCTCGGAAGCATATCCCCAGAACATACTTCCGTCTTCCATACTAAGTCCAAACATTCCGTCCGTGGCCATTCTTCCCAGATGATCAAATGCATAATACTTTCCGGAAATCTGTACGACCTCGTCTCTGGCAAGCCCATCATTCTTCACATAATACCAGTATCCCTCTGTATTCACCCAGCTGTTGTTTTTTGCAGTAATCAGAGTTCCGTCCGATTTTGCCACATAGAACGTATCGTACGTATTGATTCCTCTGCTGACCTGCATGATGCCATCGTCGAAATAATATTTCTTTCCGTTGATCGTCTGTACACCATTGACGCTCTCGCCGTTTTTATCAAAGTAATACCAGTTCTCTCCGTCCTCCATCCATGCATTTACAACCAGCACACCAGTATCCTTCGCATAATAGGTATGATGCTCGTCATCCTGGCCCGTCCGCATAAAGAATCCATTTCTCTCCATTGCTCCGTAAGTAGGTAATCATCCGTACCTGTTATCCTCGATTTTTTTCTGATATACTCTCCTCAAAACCTGAAAGGATTGTATCATCATGAAAAAAGACGAAAAACTTATTCTTTGGACAGAACGTCTGCA
>NZ_CDRRUH010000028.1:0-37090 GCF_977045365.1 Fusicatenibacter sp. | reverse complement strand
AGATTTTCGTCGTACCCCGGTACGCCTTCAAATCTGTTCCTTGCAATTCGCGCTCTGCAGCACTGCCTTTTTTGCATTATTTTCGGGTCTTGCTATAGATTCTCGCTACGCCGCTCTTCTTGGCAGCCTCTGCAACTGCCGATGCGACTGCGTCTTTGACACGCGGATCAAACGCTGCCGGAAGGATGTAGTCTGCGTTCAGCTCCTCATCACTTACAAGGCCTGCAATCGCATACGCTGCTGCGACCTTCATCTCATCGTTGATGTCGGATGCGCGCACGTCGAGCGCTCCGCGGAAGATGCCCGGGAAGCAGAGAACGTTGTTGACCTGGTTCGGGTAATCGCTTCTTCCGGTGCTGACAACGGCTGCTCCTGCGGCTTTCGCCTCATCCGGGAAGATCTCCGGGGTCGGATTTGCGCATGCAAAAATAATCGGGTCTTTTGCCATGGTGCGCACCATATCTGCGGTCAGGGTTCCCGGTGCGGAAACGCCGATGAAAATGTCGGCTCCTTTGATCACCTCGGCAAGGGTGCCCTTCTCATGGTTGTAGTTTGTGATCTTTGCCATCTCCTCTTTGATCGGGTTCAGACCGTCGCGTCCCTCGTAGATCGCACCTTTGCGGTCGGTCATGATGACGTTTTTGAGACCCATCGAGATCAGCAGGCGGATGATCGCGATTCCGGCTGCGCCGGCTCCTGAGGTGACGATTTTGACTTCATCCAGTTTCTTTCCGACGAGTTTTAACGCATTGATGACGCCGGCCAGTGTGATGACTGCGGTTCCATGCTGATCGTCGTGGAAAATCGGAATATCACAGCATTCCTTTAATTTTTTCTCAATCTCGAAGCATCTCGGTGCGGAGATGTCCTCCAGGTTGACGCCGCCGAAGCTTCCGGCGAGCAGGCGCACGGTATTGACGATATCATCGACATCCTTGCTGCGCACGCAGAGCGGAATCGCATCGACACCGCCGAATTCTTTGAATAAAACGCATTTTCCTTCCATGACCGGCATACCGGCTTCCGGTCCGATATCGCCAAGTCCGAGGACTGCGGTTCCATCTGTGACAACAGCTACGGTGTTCCATCTTCTGGTCAGCTCGTAACTCTTATTGACATCTTTCTGAATTTCCAGGCACGGCGCTGCCACACCCGGGGTATAGGCAAGACTTAAGGCATCTTTTGTATCTACGGCTGCACGGGATGTCACCTCGAGCTTTCCGCGTAATTCATAGTGCATTTTTAATGATTCTTTTGCGTAATCCATCGCTTTTTTCCTCCATGTGGTGTATGAACGCGCCTCATTAATAATAGGAAGAGAGATTCACGCGTCATACGAGATGTCTGTTCGCTGCACCCCTATTATAGCAAGCATTGCTTAAAATTCAACCGGAGTTTTGATTAATGAAAAATTTTCCACTTTTCCCTCAAAAATACCATTTTCACTTGCGAAACTTTATCAAAAATGCCGTTTTACTTTTTTATTTCCCGCAAAAAAATCTGCCCACTCCAGCCTTTTTTTCAGACTGGAAATGGACAGATCGTTTTTTATTCCGCTACAATATTCTGCAGCCAGACACCTTTCTTGACAAGAATGAATCCGATGACGCACTTGATCAGGTCAACCGACATAACCATAAAGTAGATTGCGTAGATCGAAAGTCCGGTAAAACGGCTTAAGCAGAACGCCACCGGCACACTGACAACCCAGATAAAGACGCTGTCGAACAGGAACGTGATGATCGTTTTTCCACCGGAGCGCAGGGTAAAGTAGCTTGCATGCAGGAATGCATTGACCGGCATGAACATGGCCACTTCCACGATGAAGATTGCCGCCATGTGGCGTACTTCGTCCGTCGTGTTGTAAAGGCGTGGGAAGAGCGGAGCCACGAGCGCCATCAGCGCACCGATCACAATGCAGAGTAATACGGAAAACGTGATCAGCTTCGTATCGGTATCCTTCGCCTCTTCCATTCTTCCGGCTCCGAGGAGCTGTCCGACGATGATGGCAACGGAATCGCCGAGTGCGATGAAAACGACGTTGAACAGGTTCGAGATCGTGTTGGAGATATTCATCGCTGCTACAACGTTCAGGCCACGCACGGAGTAACACTGCATCAGGATCGCAACGCCGCCGGCCCAGAACGTTTCGTTCAGCATCAGAGGCGTTCCTTTGATGAGAATCTGTTTCGTCAAAGCCGCCGGAACACGGATCGTGCGGTACAGATGCTTCGTAAAGCGATATTTTTCTTTGTTTCCGTGCGTACGGATCAGCACGATCGCCATCTCCACGTAACGGGACAGCACCGTTGCGGCTGCCGCACCGACAACGCCGAGCTGCGGTGCGCCGAATTTTCCGTAGATTAAAATATAATTAAAAATCAGATTGACAAATACGGCTGTAATACCGGCCTTCATCGGAAGCATCGTCTCGCCGCATTCGCGCAGCGTACTGGCATAAAGCTGCACAAACAGGAACGGCGGCAGGCCTACCAGCATGACCTTCATATAAGAAATGCCATAGGCTAATGTCGCATTCATGTCCTGGCTTCCCTGATCGCCTGTCAGATAGAGGCGAATCAGAGGCTCGTGCGCACCAAGGAAAACAGTGATTGCCACTGCAGTCAGGATCACGCCGATCCAGAGTTTAAAACGGAAGGTGTTTCGCACACCCTCGTCGTTGCCCTGTCCGAAATACTGCGCAGTAAAAATTCCCGCACCGGATACCCCTCCGAAAATACAGAGGTTATAGATAAAAAGAAGCTGATTGACGATCGCAACACCGGACATCTGCTCGGTGCCGACCTGTCCTACCATGATGTTGTCGAGAAGACTGACAAAGTTGGTGATACCGTTCTGAATCATAATCGGCATCGCAACGCCAAGCACCATCAGGTAAAACCGTTTGTCCCCAATAAATTTTCTGTGTTTCTGCATGGTTTCCCCCTTTTCTTGTTGTATAAATAAATGACATAAATCGGAGCCCTCCTGGATTTCTCCAGTCAGGCTCCCGACAGTAATGATCATTATACACGATTCTTTCTCAAAAAGAAAGCTTCTTTTTATCTTTTTTCTGGCTTTTTTTGACATCTTAGTTTCGAAGCATTAAACAGCTTCAACGATAAAGAGTCTCGACTGGTAATCTCCCTGATAAATCCATGGCGTCCACGGTCCGAATCCGCTGTCGGAGATGTCAAAGCCTTTCTCCATCAGCTCATCCCCGTAATACGTGTAATTCTCCGCAGCCATTTTATAAGCCGTATCTTTTACGCGGTACTCCCTTTCCGGATCTAGGCCGGAGAGTTTCAGCCAGCGGTATCCCTCATTGACCGGCTGCTGCATGCGGTAATAGCCGACAAGCGCCTGTTTTCTGTCCTCCGAGACGACCATCCACGCGGTCTCGCCGTGCTCACTGTCAAATGGGCTTACCAGACGGTAGAAAGTTCCCTCGCGGATCAGCTTTTCATACCGTTTTCGGAATGTGATCTGTTCTTTAATCTGCTCCTGCTCTTCCTCCGGCAGCTTGTTGACATCAAGCTCGTATCCAAATGTTCCGAAATACGCAACGTCCGCTCTCGTCTTCATCGGTGTTTTTCGGAAGACCTGATGATTCGGTACCGCAGAAACGTGGCTTCCCATCGCACTCACCGGATAGCAGTAGCTCGTTCCATACTGTACTTTCAGCCGCTCGGCCGCATCGGTGTCATCGGATGTCCAGCCCTGCGGTGCGTAATAGAGCATGCCCGGATCGAACCGTCCGCCGCCGCTGGCGCAGGATTCAAAGAGCACTTCCGGGAATTCACTCGTCAGCCGCTCATACAGTGCATAGACGCCGAGAATCTGGCGGTGCAGCACCTCTCCCTGCGTTTCCGGCGTGGCTGCATTCGAGTAACCATCGGTGATGCTGCGGTTCATGTCCCACTTCACATACGAAACTTTGCCGCTCTTCAGGATTTTTTCCATGCTCTCCGCCACGTAATTTACAACCTCTTCGCGTGAGAAATCGAGCACATACTGATTTCTTCCATGGCACGGCACGCGGCCCGGCGTCTGCAGCATGTAGTCCGGGTGCGCGCTGTACAGCTCGCTGTCCTTGCTGATCATCTCCGGCTCAAACCAGAGACCGAACCGCATGCCAAGTGATGTGATCTTCTCCGCCACACCTTCAATGCCGTTCGGCAGCTTTTTCCGGTCCGCAAACCAGTCGCCGAGTGATGTCGTATCGTCGTCGCGGTGGCCGAACCAGCCGTCATCGAGGACGAACAGCTCAATGCCGAGCTCCTTCGCCTTTTTCGCAATTCCGACCAGTTTTTCTTCATTAAATTTCATATACGTCGCTTCCCAGTTGTTGATCAGCACCGGGCGCGTACGGTCCCGCCAGTATCCGCGTGCCAGACGGGTGCGGTACAGACAGTGGAAGGTCTGACTCATCGCGTTCATGCCCTCCGCGCTGTAAACCATCACCGCCTCCGGGGTCTGAAATTCCACACCGCCGGTCAGATTCCAGGTGAATCCCTCCGGGTGAATGCCCATCATCACGCGGGTCACATGGTAGTTGTCCACCTCGACCTGGCCGAGGAAATTGCCGCTGTAGATCAGGTTGACGCCAAAGACCTCGCCCGCACTTTCCGTTGTCTCCGGCCGTTTCAGCATCAGAAACGGATTGAACATATGGCTGCTGTGGCCGCGCAGACTGTAGATGCTCTGAATGCCGACATGCAGCGGCTGTGTTCTGGCATGACGCTCACGGCCCCACGCGCCGGCAAGCTCCGTCATCTCATAATCGGCGTCCGGCAGATCGAGGGAAAGGCTCATGGCCTTCACCAATTTGAAATGTTTCTCACTGCGGCACACAAATTTCGCATTCCGCACCAGCGCGGGATATCCTTTGAAGACCGAATAACTGAGGATCAGATCGGTGTCCAGCAGTTGATCTATCAATGTAATTTCCAGCGTCTCCGCCTCATCATCACTCTCCGTATACGTGCACGGCAGCCCGGAAAGTTTCGGTTTTCCATTGTAAATCCGGTGGGAAACATACTTGAAGTCACTTGCTCTGCTTCCGTCCGGGCTCTGGATCTCGCATGCCATGCTCCGCATATCACCATTGCCGTAGACGGGGTACTCCTGCTTGATATCCTCCATCGAAAAATCCGAATCCCCCTCAAACACACACGGCGCCATATCCCGCCGCGCCGCAACAAGCATATGCGTGAAATCCTCCCGGTCACGCAGCTTCTTTCCATAATAAAGCTGTCCTAACTGACCGTTCTTTAAAATGCAGAAAATATAACTGAACGTATCCTCCCAGATGTGGAACACGCCTGTTTTCTCATGAAATCGAATTGCCATGATTTATGCCTCCTGTCATCTTCTCAAATTTTCCCGGAATTTTGACATAGACCTGGTAGCCTTCGCGGCAGATGCTGCAGAGCGGAACGAAATGTACACCCTCGACGGTAAAGTTCAGTCCTTCCTCTTTTGTTACCTGCTCTTCCAGTGTTTCCTCTTTCAGCGGCAGATGCAGATAGTCCTTCTCCTCGGTCAGCGCGGCCAGAACGTACGGGCCGTACAGCAATGATGCGGTGTCGCGGACATCCGGGGTGCGCTCCAGGGTGTAGTGGCAGGCGAAGTGGATCGTTACGGTTGTCTCCTCTTTCCAGTCGGCGTTCAGATTGAGATAACCATCCGCTCCGGTTTCCACGCTCTGCTCCGATCCGTTTACCCACACCTGATAGCTGCCTCTGCACCAGTACGGCACACGCACTTTTAAGGTAAAGGCACGGCTTCCCTGTACCTTCAGCGTTACCTCGCCCGGTGCGTCCTCTTTTTCCTCCTGGACAATCTTGAGTTCCTCTTCCTCGAGCACCGACGACACAAACAGGTTTACATAGACATTTTTGTCATTCTGGAAATAGATGCTCTCCGCATACTTGAAGTGGTTTTCCAGTCCTGTTCCGTGGCAGCAGGAATTTTCGTCATCAAATTCTTTGTGGAATCCCGGTGCCAGCGGCATGAAATAGGTGCTCGCTCCGGTCGGCGCATGTTCGCAGGAGGAGGCGATGTGGTTGAACATCGTTCTCTCGTAGTAATCCATGTAACGACTGTCCGGCTGGTAGGAGAACAGCTCTTTTGTCAGCTTCAGCATATTGTAGGATGCACAGCTCTCTGCCGTATTTTTGCTTAAGAGCCGTCCGATCTCATCGGCTCCGTGGAACATTTCGCCCTCGCCCGTTCCGCCGATCGTATAAATGTGATGGCCGGTTACGCTCTCCCAGAAAAACTCGGCGATATCATAATATTTCTTCTCCCCCGTCACCTCAAACAGTTTCATGCAGCCGATGATCTGCGGGATGTGCTGGTTGGCATGCATCGTGTCGAGCGCATCGATTTTCTGCTCCAGCGGAAAGAACAGCTTGTCGTTGTCGAACAGACGCGCTGCTTTTAAGTGGTTTTCCTTTCCTGTGATGCCGTACAGGCGGCTCATCGCCTCGTTCATTCCTCCGAACTCTCCGGCGATGTAAAGGCTCCACATCTTCATCAATGTCTTATGCGGCAGGCGGGAAAGGCGGTTGTAAACCCAGTCGCCCAGCTTGTCGGCGATGGTAAGGCCGCACGCGATATTGGCAAATTCATAGCAGTCGAGGAGTCCGGCAAAGATCTTGTGCAGCGTATAATACGGCGCCCAGATTTCCGGGTAACGCACGTACTGCTCCAGCAGATCGAACTGTTTCTCATCGTAGCCGCTTAAGAATCCCTCGTGAATACCGTCCATCTTTGCAAAGGCATCCTGGCATTTTTTTAAGGATTCGCACATGTAAACGGCTTTCTCACGGATTTTCTCATTTCCCGTTGCGCGGTAGCATAAGGCAAGCCCGGACAGATAGTGGCCTGTCGTGTGGCCTTTTAAGTTGCACTCCGGTGCATCCCAGCCGATCATCTCCGGTGCGTCCTTCGTGTCAAGTCCGGAGGCACTGCGGAAATTGTACAGCATCTGGTCATCGTTTACAGAAAGCAGGAAATCCTCGGACCATTTCTGCGCGCGGGTGAAAAAGCTCTCACCCGAAAGATAGGCGTCGGCTGCCGCATCGTGAACTGCCGGCGTGCGATCTTTTTCTGCCGCGGTCAGATGCTCCACAACCTTGATCTCTCCATCTACATCAAACTTTGTTCCCGCAATCACGCCGTGCTCTTTTACCGTTCCAATCGTCTCATAGACAGCCTCCCCGCCGTTGTCCCACTCGAGCAGGTGCGGAATCGTTCTTCCCTCTTTTGTCACAATTGCGGTTGCGGTCGGCAGATAAATTTTCTGTCCTCTCTGCGCCTGGACTCTGACAGGGTAAACCTTTTCCACCTGAATTTTATTCTCTTCCTCGAGAACACGCACTTCAAAAACACGTTTTACTTCCGCTTCCCCGTAACGGATGGTCGCCGTCATCGGAACGGTGCGGCTTCCCATTCCATATTTCGGGCGGGTCACTTTTCCATCCACGCTGATAATCCGGTCATGCCCCGTCTCCCAGGTGATCATCGATCCATGATCACCTTTTGTCGGCAGCTCCAGGTCAAATTCTACGGTTCGAATATTTCCAATATATAAGGCATCTCTGTCTTTCTCTGCAATCTGTAAATCGGTCATTTTATTTTTCCTCGCTTTCCTGTAATCTGCTTCCGTCAATATCATACAGATTTTTTGTCACATTCCACGGTGCCGGGAAGAACGCTTCCGGGTAAATATCGCAGAAAAAATCGTACGCTTCTCTGTCGTAGCGGTACAGCTCTTCTCTTGTGTTGACCGGACCGCGCACGCCGTCCCATGTTCCATTGACGCCCTCTTTCATCACATTGAACCACACCGTCGTCAGTGTTGCAAAATACTCTTCATAATTGCTGATCGCATACGTATTCGGCCATTTTCCGACTTCTTTTGCATGTGCATAAACAGCACGGAACCGCTCTGCCAGCGTTCGGTCGGCCAGATGCTCGATGCCGATCAAATGAATGCCGTGTGCAAATTCATGCGCCAGAATCAGCTCCTCGCGGTACCGCGTCGTGAACTCTCCTTCCAGAATCCGGAGTACATTGACCTCAGAAATGGAATTGACCGGGTTTTCCACCACTCCGCCGTATCCTTCCACCGGCCGGTGCATATAGAGAAATCCGACTCTGTGTTCCGGGATATCATACGCATCCTGGCCGATCGGATAAATCGCCAGCTCTGCGTGGTATTCCGCCATTTTTGCAGCGGCATCCGGCAGTTTCTGCAGCATCAGATCGATGATCTTTCCTGCAGCCGCATGCGTCTCATCTCTTACTGCATCACACGATTTAATCGGAATGCCGCAGGCTGGATGGGATATTTTCGTGTAATACGGTTCCCACTGTACTGGATACCGCCGCTCTCCATCCGGCTCCATGCCAAGTGCATTTGCCGTCTTCTCCACGCCTGCCGTCAGATCCGGGAGCATCTCTTTTGTAACCGGCGTTTTCAGCGAAACAGTCGCTCTTTTTTTCTTCGGTTCATACACCGTTCCGACATCCCACTCATCGCTGTCCACGCGCTCATAAAGCGGAAGCTCTTCTCCTTTGTAATAGACGTGATAACATCCCGTCATGCCTCCGTTTAAAGCAATCTCCTGATCCCAGTGAAACTCCACATGCGTTTCCGTAATCAGCGATACTTTCGTAAGTGCAGGCTTTTGCTGCTCTGTATCTTCCATCATAATCCAATACCTTCTTTTCTTTTTATCCATACAGCAGCGGTAAAAATCCCCCATTTTTACACTGTTTTCCTCTTTCTTAAGAGAAAAGCGCACCTGAAAACACTTTTCACAGGATTTTCAGGCACGCTTTTTGCTGCCGTTCGTTTTTACTTAAGCGATATCTTTCTCAATCTGTCCGGCGAACATAAATACAACGATGCTGGTGATCACCAGAACGACCGCCATAATCGGGAACAGGGTCATCTGGGAATCGGATGTTGTGAAGAATTTCAACAGAATCATCGTAATACCGTTGGCAATTGAGGTACTCTGGCTCCATGCGGACTGCATCTGGGTCTCAAAGGACTTCGGAGACAGTTTTGCGGTGATGGAGTTTCCGATCGGGTATACCATGTTGTCTCCGAGGGTCATCAGAAAATAGAAGATGATCGGGAAGATCGGGCTGATGTTGGCTTTGATGCCAAGGATCAGCGGAATGGTCAGTACCAGATAGGAAAGTGCATAGGACATAATTCCTGCACTGAATTTCTTTGCAGTGGAAATCTGTCCGGCTTTTGTCTTGGTCCACAGAAATACGAAGACCGGTCCAAGGATCAGGCCGAATACATTATAAATAGAAGTAAAGGTTGCCGGTGCAAAGGTGATGCCAAGCATGTTGCGGTCTACTTTTGCCTCTACGAAAACTGCCAGTGCGGAAGTGATCATAACGGCTGCTGTCGCTACAACGACCTGTGCGCAGAACAGTTTCAGGAATGGAACGAGTTTCTTTCTGTCGTCTGCTTCGATTTTCTTGTTGGTAAACAGTTTGTACAGGAAGGCGATCGGGATCAGGAAGGTGGCTGTGGTCAGCACGTTGATGATTCCGTTGAAGGTCAGAACGCCTGCTGCTACGGTTCCGCCGATGATAGCTGCTGCAACAGCAAGTACAATTACTGCAATGGTGATTACTTTCTTTGCTTCTTCTTTTGTCAACGGATTGACCGGTTTCTCACCGATGGTTCCAAAGAATTTGTTTCTGGTGAAAAAGATAACTGCGCCGTATGCCAGTGCCCATGCTGCGCCGATGGCAAATCCGATGTGGTAGTTGCTCTCACCGATGAATCCGACCAGAACTGGGGCGATGACACCGGAAATGGCATTTGCTACGGTATGGATGGTATACGCACCATCACGTCTTGCAGAATCATCTTTTGCATACATCTGTCCGGTCAGGGAGTTGTTGCTGGCGCCCATGATCGGCAGTGCCATCAGGATCAGACCGATGACTGCAAAGACACGGCCCTGTGCCAGGCTGACCGGCGGAATTGCGAATAAGCCAAACGCGATTGCTTTTACGATATTACCGACAACAAGTGCATTTCTGGCTCCGAAGACACGGTCTGCGAACCAGCTTCCGACGATAACGAACAGGGAGTTTCCTGCTCCCATGGCTGCGATCATCGTCGCTGCCTCACCCTCTGTAAAGCCAAGTCCTTTCGTGTACGGTGCGTACAGATAGTAAACGAGTACGGCGTAAACTGCTGCCCATGCAAATGAGTTGCAAAGGTTTCCGAATGCCAGCGCTCCTACTCCTTTTGGATGTCCGAAAAAGGCTCTGTCATTCAAGACCGCCTGATTCTCCGGGCTGATGCCCGTCTCTTTTGTTTTTCCACTCATGGTTTCCTTCTCCTTTTTCCTATTCGTATTTTTCTTTGAGATACTCTATATAATAACGGGGATTGAGTGCCTCTCCCGTTACTTTCAGAAGCAATTCTTCCGGTGTGTATGTCTGTCCATACTGATAAATATGCTCGATCATCCATGTATGGACACACTTGACATCTCCGTTTTCAATCCGCTCATACAGGTCCGGAATTTCCTGCATCAGCTTATGGCGAACCTGTGCCGCATACAGATCTCCGAGAAAGTAGCTCTGGAAATATCCAACATGCCCCGACGCCCAGTGCACATCCTGCAGGATGCCTTCTCGGTCATTCTCCGGCGTAACCCCCAGATACTGCTGATATTTTTCCTTCCATACCTTCGGAAAATCTTCGATTGCCAGTTTTCCTTCAAAGTAATCTCGCTCCATCTCGAAGCGGATGATGATGTGCAGATTGTACGTCAGCTCATCCGCGCGGATTCTCATTTTTGTAAATCCCGGTTTGAACAGCATGGCTGCGAAATCGTCAAATGGCACATCGGCAAATTTCGGAATTTCTTTCTGTACGGTCGGATACAGATTCTTCCAGAATGCTTTTGTGCGGCAGATCATGTTCTCATAAAATCTCGACTGCGATTCATGCATCATTCCTTCGATGCCGCCCCAGAGGCCGTAGCTTACGGCTTCCTCATTCGAGCTGTAATTGTAAATACCGTGGCCGCATTCATGCGTCAGACTGATCACCGCCATCCACGGTGTATTGTAATTTGTCGTCGGACGGGAATCCCTCGGTCCTAAGCAGACACAGACCGGATGCAGCACTTCCTGAATCGTTCCGCGGTTACGGTCAAAACCGATCAGATCGACGGCTTTATCGGCAAGACGTTTGTTAATCTCACGGTCCACCGGCTCGTCCAATCTGCTTCTGTCCACATCTTTGTATTTTTCAATCACCTTTTTGCACAGAGCAATGAGCTCGCCTTTGACTGCCTCAATCTTCTCCGTTACGAACGCTGTGCTGATGCCCTCATCCCACTGCTGCAGCATAGAATCGTATGCGCTCTGATCCGGGTTCCATGCTGCGGCGATGCGTTTCTGCAGTGCAAACTGTTTTTCCAGCCACGGGGAAAAGATGGAGAAATCCGCCTTCTCATGTGCCTCTTTCCATGCCGCCTGCGCCCTCGCACAGAACTGGTCGCGCTCGGTCAAAAGTTCTGCCGGAATTTTCGTCGCTCTCTCATACTTTTTCTGCAGACTGCGGATACACCCCTTCTGGTAATCGTTCTCCAGTTCATCCATTCCATGTGCTTTAAAATACTCGAGAATCTCTTTTGTCTCCTTTGACAGAAGCTGCTGTTCGCACTGTTTCTGGAAAAAGCCCTGCATTTCATCCATGTAGTCCCAGCCGCCTTTCGGAAGCTGAAATTCACGGTCGCAGTAAATGACATTGTCCAGGCTCTCGTAGTAGCGCTGCTGTTTCATGATGTTTCTTGCTTTTTCGAGATATCCTCGTGTTTCTGCTGTCATCTTTCGTACCTTCTTTTACAGAATAATCAGTTCATTCGTAATGTTCGGTGTCAGGCACTCTGCGCCGCTGCCTTTGATCAGGTAATCATCCTCAATGCGGATGCCGCCGGTTCCCGGTACGTAAATGCCAGGCTCGATGGTGTGAACGACGTTTTCTTCCATTGCGTAAGTATTGCGGAAGCCGAGGAACGGATCTTCGTGGATATCCAGGCCGAATCCGTGGCCCGGTCCGTGCGGCAGTTCGTAGCCGGCATTTACAATCACATCTCTTGCCGCTTTATCGATATCTTTTGCGATGGCACCGACATGGAGTGCAGCCTCTGCTGCTTTCTTTGCCTCGTATACCACACGGTAGATTTCTTTTAATTTCTCACCCGGATCTCCGATCGCAAACGTTCTTGTCATATCAGAGCAGTATCCTTCGTAGCTTGCACCGAAGTCGATGGTGATCATATCGCCCTGCTGTACTTTGCGGTCGGTCAGGCTTGCGTGCGGGTTTCCGCCGTTTTCCGGGCCGGAAGCCACGATCGTTGCAAAGCTGACATCCACGCTGCCGCGTTTGCGGAATTCATATTCCAGAAGATTGCGGATCTCTTTTTCGGTCTGTCCCGGTTTTACCAGCTTTAACAGTGCCAGGAAGGACTGCTCGGTAATGTCGCAGGCTTTCCGGATCAGCGCCAGCTCGTCTGCATCTTTTACCATACGAAGTGTGGTGATGTACGGCTTGCTGTCCTCCACTTCCTGTCCCCAGGTGCCGGTGAGCGTCAGGTAATCGGCGTGGGAAATTTCTCCGCAGTCGATGGCCGCGCGTTTGATGCCGAGTTCTTTTAACAGCTCGCCGCCCTCTTTGTAAAGGCCGCTGCCGGACTTCCAGAGAATGATCTCCATTCCCGTCGTCTCCATCTTCGCCTGGTTTGTGAAGCGTCCGTCTGTGATAAAGTAATTTTTCTTGTCTGTCAGAACCAGCAATGCAACGCCCGCCTCACCGGTGAATCCGCTTAAGTAACGGATGTCGGTTCCCTTTGAGACGAGAAGCGCTTCCACGCCGTCTGCTAAGAATTTTTCTTTTACTTTTGCGACTCTTGCTTCGTAATTCATTTTGTCTCCTCCTCAAGCTGCATCTCAGATGCGATTTTTTTATGCATGATACATACGGCAAGGCCAATCAGGCAGATCACAAGACCGATGCCGAGGAAATAGGCTGCCTCAGATCCTTCTTTATAGAAATTCACGGCCAGTGTGCTGAGTCCTGCTCCGGTAGACTGGCTCAGTTTCCAGATGGTGAACATCTGAACGGTAAATGCTTTCGGTGCGATGGCTGCTGTACAGGACGGGCCGGTCGGGCTTGTGATCGCTTCACCTAAGATGATGAACAGGTAGAAGATCAGCAGCCACATCGGCTTACCTTCTCACTCGGTGAAAACAGCAGAAACGGAATGATCATGAACAGCGGACCTGCGCCCCAGAGCATAGTTCCGAGTCCGAATTTCATCGGTGCATCCGGCTGTCTCTTTCCCAATTTCAGCCACAGTGTGCTGACGATGATGCCAAGCACCACGGCGTAAACGGCAGGTACCGTCTGGAATGCTGCCGGTGTCAGCTGAAATCCGAAAAAGTTCAAGTTGACTCTCTCATCCGCGTACACAGCAAGGATTCCGGTTGACTGGTTCCATACCATCATGGCAAGGCTGTTGCAGAGGAACAGGGCGAAGAACATTTTCAGTTTCTTTCCATCCTGTGCCGTTGTCTTATCACTCTTTGCAATAAAGATCAGATAGATGATCGGAATGAAAATCGCGATGGTGCTGACCGTATTTGCAAAGGACGTCGGTGTGAAGACTCCCACTTTGAAAAGGATTGCCACAACAACGGCCAGAACTGCGATGCCTGCGATAAGGCGGCCGATCAGTTTCTTTTTCTCGTCTGCCGGCGCTTCGTCATCCGGTGTCACTCCGGTGTCTCCGAAAAGTTTCTTTTCTGTCAGAATGTAGAGTACAAAGCCGATGCCCTGCAGAATTGCTGCAAACAGGAACCCGACACGGTAACCCATCATCTGTGCGATCGTTCCGGTAATAACCGGTGCCACGGCTCCGATGTTGTTCATGATGTAGAGAATCGAGTAACCACCGTCGCGGCGGTCATCGCCTTTTTCATACAGCTTTCCGGTCAGTGCATCAAGGCTGCTTCCCATCGATACGGCGGACATCAGCAGTAAGAACTGGCTGCCGAGATACATCGGGACACCGCCGCCCGGAATGGCAAGCAGTGCATAGCCGAGTGTTTTGATGAAGTAGCCGATGCGGATCGCTTTCCGGATTCCCATCAGACGGTCTGCCAGATAGCTTCCGAGGATTCCGCAGAGGAAGGACAGCGTGCTGTACAGGGAAATGAACTGTGCAGCATTTGCCTTGGAAAATCCAAGTCCGCCTTCCGCGGCTGTCGCATACAGGAAGTAAATCAGGATGGAGCTCATGCCGTAGTTGGCGAAGCCCTGGCACAGCGTCATGCCGGAAATTGTGCCGAGCCCAAGCGGATGCCCCAGGAACCGCCTGTCGTTTCTGTAACTGGTTGTCTGTTTCATACGTGCCTCTCTTACTGCTTTCTTTCGCAGTTTTCTTATTTTCATTTTAGCGAATTATTTTTCACTAAAATGAATTTCTTGAAGCCATTATATTCTGCGTTGTAAAATATGTCAACTGGCTTTTTCTGTCTTTTCTGTTTTTTGTCTATTTTTCACAAACGCAGCCTTTTCTCCATTTTTCTGCAGCGCACTTCTTTTTCTGCTTTTTGCTGTTTTTCTTTCGTAAAACAGTTTTTTTAACTTTTTTTCAGGCTTTTTTGCTTCCTTTTCCTGTTTTTCAAAAAAAGAAACGCAGGCAAGAGGTTTTTTCCTCTTCCTGCGTTTTTGGTACTTTTTCTCAATTATGGAAATTTTACGATTTTCACTTATACGTTATCTTGTTTCACTTGTACCCGATTTTCTGTCATCCTGTGCCTTACTTTTTCCGATAAATCCAATAGCTTAACGTCGGCTCACTGCTCTCATTCCACATGCGGTGCGGGACGTTGGCCGGAATGTAAATCGAATCGTATTGCTTCAGCTGGTAGATCTTTTCATTTAGCTGAATCGTCAGTTCCCCTTCGAGCACGGTACATACTTCGGAGTGAATGTGTTTGTAAAATTCTTCTTTTTTGCATTCTCCCGGCTCAATCCGGATCAGCTCGTACATCTGCGCATCGTAGCCGAACTCGATAATGCCGACCTCCATGTTCTCTTCTTCATACCGGTTCACTTTGATCTCATCTGCACGAATCACATCACGCCGTGTTTTTTCCGAGGTCAGAAGCTCCAGCAGATCCGTTTCCAGCACGCCGGTGATCATTTTCAGGTTTTCCAGCGTCGGGCTTGTCTTTCCGGTTTCGAGGTTGCTTAAGTAGCCGGCGGAAAAACCGGTGTATGCCACCATATCTTTTAATGTCAGGCCGCGCTCCTTGCGGATACGGCTGATCCGCTCTCCAATTCCGCTTAAATCCAATTCTTTCATATCACTTTCCGTCCGTTCTTTGTTTTGCATTTATCTTAGCTTTCTTTGGAGCGCTTGTCAATTTAATCTCTTTTATTTCACAGAAATTTTATAATCTATACTTTTCAGCAGCTTTCCAGCCGGCCCAGGAATTCTGCGCGGAGTTCTTCGAGGAACGCATCAGTCTTCGGGTACTGCTCGAACGTCAGCGGTGCGCCTGCTTTTTCATCAATCAGCGCCGTTACTGCCGTTCTTCCGATTTTTGCCTCCAGTGCTTCGCAGATCCGGAGATCCTGGATGGCTTCGTACATGATTTCGCCGCGGATGGACGGATAGACGGCGTCTTTTCCCGGATAGACGATGAATCCGTCGCCGGACGGGAATGCGTGGTCGGCGGAGGTCGTCAGATATGGATTGATCGGGTAACGGGACAGCTGGGAGTGATAAAAATTGAATCCCCAGTGCAGAAAGCCTTTGATCTGAAATTTATACAGCAGAAAACCGAGAATCCGCACGCGGCGGGACGGCATTGCCATAAAGCTGTTCGGGTAAATCTTTCCCGGGTAACAGCAGTAATAGACCCACTGATTTTCGATTTCATGCTGCAGAAATTCTGTGATTTTGGCAACGCCTGTTACCGGGCATTCTACAAGCCCCTGCTCGTAGAAATCATAGTCAGATAACGCATCCATCGTTTTGCTGTCTCCGATCAGGGAACGAATCATCTCGGATGCTGCCCGGTAGCTCTCCATCTGATCGCGGGACGGCTCGTCGGAGATGTGGAAATACGTATTTTCACTGATCCCTTCCCGCACAAGCTCCTGCTCGATGGCTCCGAGGTACTGGCGCAGAAATGCGGTGTATTCCGGCGAATCTGCCGGCGTGTGCCAGCCGAAACGGTACGTTTTTTCACCGTTTTCCGTCACCTGAATATTCGCCGCACATTTCGCACCCCACTGGGAAAACAGGTGCGCCATCTCGAAATACTGGATGCCGTTTCGCTTACAGATTTCAATAAAACGGCGGAACTTTGTGAAATCAAAATGATACGTCTCTCCCGTCTTCTCGATATCCACAAGCTGCACACACGGCCGCGTCGTACCGACTGCTGTGTCGAGCGGAGGGGTATGAATCGGAACGAGAATCATATTGATGCCTGCATCCGCTGCCGCCGCAATATATTTTTCTATCCACGCCCAGTGCTCCTCCGAGTAAATTTCCACATTATGCTGCACTGCAATACAGTCGGCGTAAAACCATCTCGTGTAATGCAGTTTCTGCTCCGGCAGACGGCAGGGCAAAACGGTCAGTTCCATCGTTGTCTCATATACCGTCACATCCGCATCCGTCTCCCACGACTGTTTCTCCTTCGTAAACCTCACCGTCACCGGATACGAACCCGCCGCCAGATCATCTCTCACATCGACCCGCACCCACAGCACCGTCTTCTGCTCCGAAACACTGACCTGAAATCCCTGTTCTGAAAGCGGCACCAGCACATCCGGCATCATCCCCGGCTCCAGAGAAAGATAATCTTCCTCTTCCAGCCCTTCCTCAATCGCCGGCTGATCCATCATCACATCCCGCACCAGATAAATCTTCACCTGCCCCGCAAGCGGCGACAAAACCTCCACCTGAAACTGCGCCCGCTCCTCGTTTTCCAGCACCACCTGATACGACACCCGCTCACCTGGCAGCGCTGTAATCGCCTCAATCTGCTCTATGTTTTCCGGTGCTTCCTGCCTGATCTTCTTTAAATTCGAAACCTGCCTGATTTTCATAAAAACCTCCCGATATTCTAGAAAAGTCACCTCAATGCACTGCATCCGCCGGACGCTTATAACTCTTTTTCTGTATTACAACTTTTTTTAAGTTAAGATACACTATCAAAGTTAAGAATCTGTTATTAAATTATCCCTATCCATATTCCAACTGCTATCAATAATATCCCTGCTATCCTTCCCACGAATTTTGACTTCTGGTATCCCCAAAAAGCAGTTGTTTCAGGCGTAGTAAACGGAAACAGAACAACATCAATCCCCATTACTATACTTCCAATCCCTATCAGAAAACTGCTGTTTGATATAATTCCATAAAACATCACCAGGAATCCTAAAACAATACCAGCAATAAAATACTTGATTTTAGGTCCATCTTTTTCCATTGCCTTTTTATAACTGCTTTCACATTCATTGCTGCAAAATTCAGTATTACCATTTAATCCTTTGCCACAGTATCTACATTTTTTCATACGAATGCCCTCACTTTTCATATCTCTCAATTCCGCATTCATGCTTCTTGCTTTTCTTATCATAATTGATTCCCACAAGCAAAATTTCTCCCGTATACTGTCGCAAAGACTCTGGATATTTTTTATTCCCAATCTGATTCAGCGCTGTCTGTACACTCTTATTCCACTTCAGTTCCACAACCATCGCTGGATACTGCTGAAGATATTCCGGTTTTGGTAAAAACACAAAATCTGCGAACCCTCTTCCTGCCGGCATTTCGCGGATCGGTTTGAAATAATACTGCATGGCACTTAAATATGCGATCGAAATTACACTGCTTAGGGAATTTTCATCGTGATACTGAATGGCCGATGTATATGCCATATGAATTTCTTCTATCTTTTCAGCTACACTTTCCGTATCGCCATCCAGTGTCGCATCCAGCAATGCATCCGATTCTCTCTGAAATGAAATCCATTCATTCCATTTTTTCCTTTTTACCGCCTTCGTCAGCTCCAGCCGTATCTCTTCATTTGGCACAAAAGCTGTTTCCCGCTGCTGATCATACCCCAGATAACCCAGATGGATGAGATATGTGAGCACATCATCTTTATCCGAAAAGTTTACCATATCGTTCTGAAACGTTGAGGTATCCACCTTCACAGCTCCTCCTGCAAGCAGTTCAATCATTGCCGTTTTCAGCCCATCAAAATTCAGATTAATCATCGGCACAATAGATTCATACGTTCCTGTCTCTGACCAGTAGCTCTGATATTTATTCCAGGTCATAACCTCTACAACTGCTTTCGGATTGTAAACCTGGTAGTCCTCCAGCAGATAGCCGTCATACCAACGCTTTACTTTTTCAAAATCTCTGTTGTACGTCCGGCAGAGCGCCTGCACCTCTTCTTCTGTAAAGCCGGTGTATTTTGCAAATATTTTTGCATCCAGCATCGTGAACTCTGAGAAATTATTCAGTGCAGACTGTGTTCTTATTTTTTTGATCGGCAGGATTCCCGTCAAATATGCGAGATGAATATACTTAGACGGCTCGGTTCCTTTAAATAGACCTCTTAAAAAATTAATATATTCATCCTGTATTTTCTGATTTGCCGCCTCATCTCGAATCAGTACGTCCCACTCGTCCAGAATCAAAATAAACTTTTTTCCTGTTTTTGCACTGATCTGTGACAGCGCATCCGGAAGTGATGACGTCTCTTGCGGTAATTCTTTTTCGTACGTTTCACGCAGCTCTTCGATCACATTCCTTGTAATAAAAGAAATTACCTGATCCGCTCCTCCTGCCGGTTCAATGCACCACTGAACATCAATATGAATCACATCGTACTGATTCAGATGTTTTCTGAAATCTGCCGCCTGACCAATTTCAAGCTTTTCAAACAATTCTTCTGTATCCAGACTTCTGCTGTAATACGCGGTCATCATATCCGCCGTGATCGATTTTCCAAATCTTCTGGGGCGGCTGTTGCAGATAAACTTCGATGTTGTATCAATCACACTGTTGGTGTATTCCAGCAATCCTGTTTTATCGATATATATTTTTGAGTTTAATACGTCCTGAAAAGCATTCACCTTTGAATTAAAAAATCGTCCCACAGCATGCCGCCCCTTTCTGTTTTTCGTTCTCGCTGTCTATCGTCATTTTATCATTCGCTTATGAAAATAGCAAGGAATACAAAAACGAGGAACACTATTCCATGCTCCCCATTTTTCCACTTCTTTTTTCAATTTTCTTTCGATGCATACAATGGATTCGCATACCGTGTTTCTTCTCCGTACACCGCCTTCAGCTTCTGAAATGCTTCCTGCACTTCCGCCGGGATTTCCACATGGCTGGTATAGCCTTTTCCCTTCGGTCCATATCCATATTCATCGTCGGTCAGTCTCGGGATTTCGCCCATCAGGAGATTGACGTAGCGGTCGATGTTCCACATTCCGTGGATTTCATCGCGATAGGTAAGCTGATCCCCATCGGACACGACCTCGGCATGATACGCCGCATAATTTATGATTTTGACCTCATCTTCCACATATTTCCGCAACCCGGCTTCCATCCGCCGCTGCATCGTTGCGTCCTGGCAGAGGATGATGCTTCTGCATGGGATCGCCTCTCTTTTCAGCAGTTCCAGCAGATACGTAATATTGTTTCCGCAATTGGTAGATTCTGTCTCCAGTCCGTCGGCTTTCCGTCGATACCGCTCCCACAAATACTTCTGAAACACCTCGGCTTCCGATAACCCTTCTGTCTCAATCTGCGGATTTTCTTTCTTCACTTTTCTGCGCAGCGTCTCCGTCGTATGGCCCTCGCCTCCGACGATCAGATATTTCCTGGCCACGCCCTGCTGTATCGCCTCCGCAAGCAGATCTCCGCCCGCCAGAATGCTTCCGCCAAACAGCACCATCACATCCGCCTGTGCGATCCCAAACTGCTCCATCAAGCTCTCTCTGGTAAGCTCTGCCACATCCCTTTTTCCGCAGAATGCGCCCAGCTTGTTAATTGCTTCTGCTGTCTCCTGATTCATGTTTTTCCCCTCCATTCCGATTTATGCCGCAAATTTTTCCACCAGCGCCACAGCCACTTTCATCACCCCGGCCAGTACCATCACAAAGATTGGATTCTTTTTGCCTTTCTGCAGCAGGATGAGGCTGATGATAAAGATCACGACAAGACTCCAGTTTATCTGTGCCAGGCGGATCACCGTATCGCCTTCACTGCTCCAGAACGCCGTGACCAGAATCGAAATCCCTGCGGAACCGATCATCGCCACAACCGCCGGGCGGAGGGAGTGGAGGATTCCCTGGAGCATTGCCATTTCTCGGTATTTTAAATAGAGCTTTGCAAGCAATGTGACGAGAATACACGACGGCAGAATACATCCCAACGTTGCCGCAAGTGCGCCCGGGATTCCGGCGATTTTAATTCCGACAAAAGTCGCCGAATTGACCGCGATCGGCCCTGGTGTCATCTGGGAGATGGTGATAAGATCCGTAAACTCCGACATCGAAAGCCAGCCGTGTCCCTGCACCACCTGCCCCTGGATCAGCGGCATGGCCGCATAGCCTCCGCCAAAGCTGAACAGACCGATCTGGAAAAAGCTTAAAAATAACTGAAGATAAATCATTTCGCACCCCTCCGTTTCGCCAGAATCGTCCGCACCGCACCGATGGCACCGCAGACCAGTACAATATAAATCACGTTGACCTTGAAAAAGCATGCTGCTGCAAACGCACAGACAAGAATCACCAGAGACAGCGGATCGTTTTCTTTCACAATCCCGGCTCCCATCTCATACGTCACGGATGCAATCACGGCTCCGACGCCGGCCTGCATTCCTTCGAGCATCTGGCTCACGAAAAAATTATCCCGGAACGCCTGATAGCAGACCGAAATCACAGAGATAATCAGAAACGGCGGAATAATCGTTCCGATAATCGAAACCAGCACACCAATCATCCCCGCCAGCTTATACCCGACAACAATCGCCCCATTCACAGCAATCGGTCCCGGCGATGACTGCGCAATCGCCACCAGATCGAGCATTTCGTTCTCCTCAATCCAGTGATACTCATCCACAAACTTTTTCTTCATCAATGTCACAATCACATACCCGCCGCCGAATGTAAATGCACTCAGATATAGTGTAGAAAGGAATAACTTTTGCAGTATCTTACGTTTTGACTCCATTGTTTTCTTCACCTCATTCGTTCTGTTGCCACTATTCTACCATCTTTTCCACGAAAAAGCGACCCACTTGTTTTCACAAATGAGTCGTTCTTCTCGTTTTCGTATCTATTTCTCCCAGCACATCTCCTCCGGCTGTTTTTATATAACGAAAAGATCCCGGTTTCCCGGGATCTTTCTTAATAAGCTGATGACGGGAATCGAACCCGTGACCTCCGCCTTACCAAGGCGACGCTCTACCGACTGAGCCACATCAGCACTCGCAAGTTGTTTTGTTTTTTTGTTAGCTCCTTGCTACATTTGGTATTCTATCAAAACTATAGTGAATTGTCAACAGTTTTTTCTACAAATTTGAAAATTTTTATTTGTCCACAGATTTTCCTGCGCTTTTGACAATTCACCGTAATTTTTTTGGTCGTTTTCCCGTCTCACGAACAGACCTCCCGCACTTTACTGCGGATTCTCTGCAGTGCATTATCGATTGCCTTCGGCTGCTTTCCAAGTTTTTCTGCAATCTGCGTATAATCGTACCCTTTCAGATACAATTCCAACACCTGGTACTCAAATTTGCTGAGCCGTTCTTTGATCCGCTCATACATGCCGATTACGTTTTCCCGGCTGATCATGATCTCCTCCGGTGTCTCCTCGTCCACCAGGCGCAGCTCCTGCTCGGAAACCGGTTCGCTTAACGAGACGAAGCTGTTCAGCGGCTGATGCTTCTGGCGCTGGGACGATGCCACTGCCGAATACATCTGGCGGTCGATGCACAGGCCGGCGAAGGTGGCAAACGATGCCTCCTTCCCCGGTTTGTAGTCACGCACTGCCTTAAAAAGTCCGAGCATGCCCTCCTGGATCAGATCCTCGTGATCTCCGCCCACCAGGTACAGCGCCCTCGCCCTGGTCCGCACCAGCGATTTGTATTTGTCGATCAGATAATCGGTAATCTCGCGTTCTCCTGCCCGCAGACGCGCAATCAGCTCCTCATCCGTACAGGTATCGTAATCTTTCACCATCATATCTCTTGTATCCTTCATCTTTCTTCCGCCGGAGCGTAATGTGATTTTCCGCAATTTCTAGCAGCTTCTCTGTCTTACAATCTCATAAGCGAGCACGCCGGCTGCCACGGAAGCATTCAGAGAGTCGATATCGCCTTTCATCGGAATTGTGGCTGTGAAGTCGCAGTTTTCTCTCACCAGACGGCTGACACCCTCTCCCTCATTTCCGATTACAAGGCCGATCGGTCCTTTGAGGTCGAGATCATACATTCTCTGTCCGTTCATGTCCGCGCATACAAACCAGATGCCCTTTTCCTTCAGCATTTCCATGGTCTGCACCAGATTCGTCACCTTTGCCACCGGTGTGTAATTTAATGCACCTGCCGACGTTTTGGCAACGGTTGCTGTCAGGCCGACTGCGCGGTGCTTCGGCACGATGACACCATGTGCGCCTGCCAGGTTTGCGGTACGGATGATCGCACCGAGGTTATGCGGATCCTCAATGCCGTCCAGCAGAAGGATAAATGGCGGCTCCCCTTTCTCCTCTGCGCGTGCGAGGATATCCTCAACGGTTGCATAACTGTAGGAAGCAACCTGTGCAATGACACCCTGATGCTTTCCTGTAGTGGACAGCTCATCCAGACGCTCTTTTTCTACGTAATTGATGATGGTATCGTGTTTTTTCGCCTCGCGGATGATCGTGCGGATCGGGCCGTCCTGGCTGCTTGCAAGAACGAACAGCTTGTCCACGGTCTTGCCGGAGCGGAACGCCTCGATGACAGCGTTTCTTCCCTCTACCATGCCGCCTGCAAACTCCTCATCCGCCTGCTGTACTTCCTGTTTTCTGTCTCTGTCACGGTAATCGCGTTTCCCCTTAAAGTCACGTTTTTTTCCGTCTCTTCTCTCAAAGTTTCTCTTGTCGTTTCTGTTGTTTTCTCTCATATCATTCCTGTTCCGCGGCCCCAAAAGCAGTGGGAACTTTTGCTTTTTCAAAAGCCCCACTGCCCTGCCGCTTCTTTTTTATTTTCTGAATCTTATCTGCTCTCACACTTCGCCAAGTCCTGCCCGGATCAGGTCGACCATCCGCTTGTAATCCCCTTTCAGGTACAGATACCCCATCACGGCCTCAAACCCGGTTGCCCGGCGGTAGTCGATCGTGGACGCATTTTTTGCCTTGGTATAGGATTTCGCATTTCTGCCTCTTTTATAAATCTGTTTTTCCTCTTCGGTAAACAGCGGCTCCAGAATTTCAATCATCGCCGACTGTTTCTCCGCCTTTACAAGCCCTGCCGCATGGCGGTGCAGCTTGTTGACCTGCATATTTGCTTTCCGCACCAGAATCGTGCGGATGACGATCTCATACGCAGCATCCCCGATATAGGCCAGCGTAAGCGGTGAATACGTGCGGATATCATGCGGTTCCAGTCCAAACAGCTCCGAAAGATAATCCTTCTCCCCGAAAATCGCCTCCGGGAAAAGTTCTCTTTTTTCTGTTTCTGTTTTTTCTATTTCTGTATTGCTCTGTTCCGTCACCTGTCTTTATGTCCTTTCTTTTTTCCTCATCTGACGCAGCTCGCCCTCCAGCTCGAGCACACGGTTCGTAAGTTCCGTATTCTCCTGCTGGAGTACCTTGATATCCTCGAAAATCGGGTCCGGCAGATGAATGTGATCCATGCTTTTTCTCGGAATCCGCACATCATTCTGCTTCACAATGTGCCCCGGCACGCCGACAACGGTACAGTTCGGCGGAACCTCCTCGATCACAACCGATCCGGCTCCGATTTTGGAGTTTTCCCCGATCGTAAACGATCCGATGATCTTCGCACCGGCGCTGACCATAACATTGTCCTTCAGCGTCGGATGACGTTTCCCGGTCTCCTTACCATTACCGCCGAGCGTCACGCCCTGATACAGCGTCACGTTGTCTCCGATGATGGTCGTCTCTCCAATGATAACGCCTGCTCCATGGTCGATAAACAGTCCCTTTCCGATCGTCGCACCCGGATGGATTTCGATGCCGGTTTTTCTCGCCGCCCGCTGTGAAATCCATCTGGCCAGAAAGTAATGGCCTTTCAGATATAGCTTGTGCGCCCGCCTGTACTTCAGCATAACACGAAATGAAGGATACAGCAAGACTTCCATGGGAGAATGTATCGCCGGATCCCGCTCCTGAATCACCTGAAATTCCTCTTTAAAATACGCGAAAAAACTCATCTTTCCTCTCCTTGCCTCCTGCCGGGACTTTTCCGGATTTTTTATTTCTTACCACCTTTTTTGCCCGAAGGGCAATATTCAAAAACGGAGCTGTTTCATCTCCGATAAAGACGAAATAGCTCCGTGGTTCCACTTTACTTTAAGGGCATGCATGCCCTCTTCTTTTCTTCTGCATAACGTGCAGGACCCGTGCCGGACTACCCACTTTTTCCGCTTCACCCGGCCTGCTTCCGGACGCACTTCAAAAATCCTCATTTCAGGCAGCTTCCAGCCCCATTTGTCTGCCATTCTCTGTGAAACAATTCTGATTTTCTACTTTTTCCGTTCCAAGCCTTTTTCTGTTTCCGTTTGTTCTAGTTTATGCAAATTTTTCTCGTTTGTCAAGCAAATTTCCGCCGGATCCACTTGCTGATTTCGACCGCCGGAATGACAAGCAGTCCAAGGCCGATCGCCACATCATATTCCAACGCGCTGATCCGCTCAAAACCGAACGCACTCGACAGTGCCGGGATGTAAATGACGGCGGATGTGAGGACAAATGAGAGTGCCATCGCGCCCCACAGATACTTGTTCTGATGCTTCATATGGAAAATAGAACCTTTCCGTGATCTCATATTGAAGGAATGGAAAATTTCCACCATAGAGAGTGTCAGAAACGCCATCGACATGCCGTCCGGGCTGTTGACGATTTCCCAGCGGCCGGCTTCCAGATAGTGGCCGATGAAGTAGGACGCCAGCGTCAGCACCGTAATCACGATGCCCTGAAACGCAACATCAAAGCCGAGGCCGTCCGCAAAAATACCGTCATCCGCATTTCTCGGCGGGCGTTTCATGATGTCTGCCTCACCGTCCTCCATACCGAGCGCCAGCGCCGGGAAGCAGTCCGTAATCAGGTTGATCCAGAGCAGATGCACCGGATTTAAAATCGTAAAGCCCATCAGCGTCGCGCAGAAAATCGACAGCACCTCGGCAAGGTTCGATGCCAGAAGGAACTGAATTGCCTTGCGGATATTATCGTAGATTCGTCTTCCTTCCTCAACCGCCGCGATGATCGTCGCAAAGTTGTCGTCCGCGAGCACCATATCTGCCACGTTTTTCGTCACATCCGTTCCCGTGATGCCCATTCCGATGCCGATATCCGCACGCTTGATCGACGGCGCATCGTTGACTCCGTCTCCTGTCATCGCGGTGATTCTGCCTTTCCGCTTCCACGCATCGACGATCCGCACTTTATGCTCCGGCTGGACGCGTGCGTAAACAGCATATTCCTCGATTCTCCGGTCAAGCTCCTCATCGCTTAACTGATCAATCTCGGCTCCCGTTACCGCTTTCCAGCCCGCCTCCAGAATACCCAGCTCTTTTGCAATAGCAACCGCTGTGTCTTTGTGGTCACCCGTAATCATCACCGGACGGATGCCTGCCCCGCGGCATTCCCGGATCGCATCGACTACTTCCGGCCGCACCGGATCAATCATACCGCAAAGTCCTAAAAAGCAGAGATCCTGCTCCAGAAAGTCCGGCTCCTGGGAGGACGGCATCTGGTTCCACGCTCTTCCTGCTGCCGCCAGCACGCGGAGTGCCTGGTCTGCCATCGCCTTGTTCTGCGACAGGATTTCCTGCCGGAATGCTTCTGTCATCGGCTGTTTTCTGCCGTCACGCCAAACGGAGGTACACCGCTTCAGAATCTCATCCGGTGCGCCTTTTGTGCAGGAAAAATACGTTCCGTCGTTTGCGCGGTGGATCGTTGTCATGCGTTTCCGCATCGAATCAAACGGCGCTTCCCCGACACGCGGATACTGGACGGACAGGCTCTTCTTCGGGCATCCCTCTTTCTGCGCATCGTTGACCAACGCACATTCCGTCGGTTCTCCGACTGCCTCGCCGTTTTCGTCCGGCTCCGCATCGGAGCAGAGTGCCATAACGGATACGAGACGTTTTACATCGCTTCCCTCATGTTTTACCACGGTCATCTTATTCTGGGTCAGCGTTCCTGTCTTATCCGAGCAGATCACCTGCGTACAGCCGAGCGTCTCGACAGCCGTCAGTTTCCGGATCACCGCATTCCGCTTTGACATTTTGGTCACACCGATGGAAAGCACGATTGTGACAACTGCTGCAAGTCCTTCCGGAATTGCCGCTACGGCAAGGCTGACGGCTACCATAAAGGTATTTAAGATGTTCTGCGGCGTCACGCCCTCTTTTAAAATACCGACAATGAAAATCACGGCACAGATGGCGAGCACCATCACGCTTAAGATTTTGCTGAGCTGGTTCAGCCGCTTCTGCAGCGGTGTGCTCTCATCCGCCGACTGCGTCAGAACATGGGCGATTTTTCCCATCTCGGTTTTCATACCCGTTCCGGTGATAACAGCGCGGCCGCGGCCATAGACAACGGTGCTTCCCATATAGACCATGTTTTTCCGGTCCCCGAGCGGAACCTCGCTGGCTGCGCCGGCGTTCAGAACATCCGCTGTTTTATTGACCGGGACAGATTCTCCGGTCAGCGCTGCTTCTTCGATTTTCATGCTGGCGCTCTCAAGAATCCTTCCGTCCGCCGGAACAGCATCGCCCGCTTCGAGAATTACAATATCACCGGGTACGAGCTCCTCGCTCTTTTTCACTTCCATTTTCCCGCCGCGCATCACCTTCGACGTGGCTGCCGCGATCTCCTGCAGAGCTTCAATCGCTTTCTCTGCCTTGCTCTCCTGCAGAACACCGAGCACCGCATTAATGATGACAACGGTGAGAATAATGACCACATCAGCGTACGATTCGCCTTCATACGCCGATGTGATGCCGGAAATCAGCGCTGCGGCGAGCAGGATCAGGATCATCGGGTCTTTCAGCTCTTCGAAAAACCGCTGCAGATTGCTCTTCTTTTTTCCCGCCGCCAGCCGGTTAGGTCCGTGTTCGGAAAGCCGCCGCGCAGCTTCCGCCTCGGAAAGTCCCTGCTCCGTTGTCTGTAACTCATCAAGAATCTTCGAACTTTTTTCCAGATACTCTTTCATTTCCATCCGTCCTTTCTTCCGAAAACGCTTTTTGCGTTCCTGTGATAAGTTCCCACTGGTACACCGGTCTCTTTCTATATAGAAAAAGACCTATCCGCACCATATTTGTTGATACAGATAAGTCTTGTCATTTCATACAAAGCCAGAAGAAATGCTTTTTCTTCGGTTGTTGGCCTTATAGCGTCACATATGCCGCCGACTACTCCCTTATTCTTCTTCCAGTCTACCACATCTTCCAGCCTTGTGCAATCGCATTTCTCTTTTATTCTTCTGCGTTCTTTGCGCATCCCGGGCAGCCGCTGCATCCGCCTGCGATCCGGTCGTCCGGCATCAGGTCGAGTGCCTTGGAAATGCAGCAGATCGCCTGTGCGGAAATTCCCTCTTTTTTTCCGGTAAAGCCAAGTCCTTCCTCGGTCGTTGCCTTGATATTGACCTGATCCTCTTCGAGATGAAGCGCCTCCGCCACATTTTTCACCATCGTGTCGATGTATGGCAGGAGCTTCGGCTTCTGTGCAATAACGGTTGCATCGATATTTTCAATCAGATACATCCGCTCCTCGAGCATCTCACCCACTTTTTTCAGCAGTTCGATGCTGTCTGCGCCCTCATACGCCGGATCATTGTCCGGAAAATGGCGTCCGATGTCCCGCAGTGCTGCAGCGCCGAGAAGCGCATCCATAATGGCATGGACCAGCACATCCGCATCGGAATGTCCCAGAAGGCCATATTCATACGGGATTTCCACACCGCCCAGAATCAGTTTCCGGTTTTCCACCAGTTTATGCACATCGTAACCCATTCCTACTCGCATTGTTCGTTCCTCCGCTTCGTTACTTTCTAGTTAAATCCATACAGCTTCTGCGCTACCTTGTAGGCATAGACTGCAATTTTCTGTCCCGGTTTTGATTTGCTGCTCATAACAGTTCCGAAAATGCCGTGGCGGATGCGGAAGTAATCGGCTGCATCCTCCTGTTTCAGGTATCTCCACAGATCGTTCTTTTTCTCGAGATTTTCTTCCGTTCCGGAGCGCATCATCATCACGGAAGAAACCGTCATAATAATGGTCAGATAGCTGATCATATATTTCCGCAGGTGCTTCGACAGCCCTTTCTTGTCACCAAGGTAATCGATCATCAGCTTGTTGACACGGATCTGCTGGTCAATTCTTCCGATCATGACTTTCTCGTTAACCGACTGGTCGGCTCTTCCGATAAAGTAGCGGTAGAAATTGACATCGAGATAATACATCGTTTTGACGTACGGAAGCGGAATAAACGCAACCAGATTATCCACATAGAAGGTGTGCTCCGGAAGCTTCATACCGCACTCTCTTAAAAGAGAAGTCCGGTAAATCAGCGAATGCATCAGCAGATAATGTGTTTTGCCGAGAGATTTCGCCTCGTCCCATCCGAAAAAGCGGCCTTCCGGCAACGATTTCGCATAGCGCATCACACGTTTTCTCTTGGCGCCCTCTTTTTCATACACATAGTTGCTGATCAGAAGGTCGAGTGTTTTCGGTCCGCGTACGACTTCTGCCAGAACATTTAAAATCTTCTGGTATGCCTCCGGATTTACCCAGTCATCACTGTCCACAACCTTAAAGTACAGACCCGTCGCATTTTCCACACCTGTGTTGACTGCTCCGCCGTGGCCCTTGTTTTCCTGATGAATCGCTTTTACAATCGTCGGATATTTTTCCTGATAGCGGTCTGCAATCTCTGCGGTTCCGTCCTTGGAACCATCGTCCACGATCAGAATTTCTACTTCTTCTCCGCCGGCCAGCAGCGAATCGATACATTTCTCCATATATGCTTCTGAATTATAGCATGGTACTGCAATTGATAAAATCTTCATCTTTTTTCTCCCTGCTCTTTTTTGCTCTTATGCCGTTTCAGGCACGTTCCAGATCTGTGTATTTTGCGTATTCCGCAAACGCAGACGGAATGGCATATCTTTCTGTGGCGGTTTTCGCATCCGCAAAAATCAGGCCGGCTTTCTGTTCCCCTTCCTGCTCCACATCGTTTCCTGCAATTTTAATGGCATATCCTGTGATATGCCACTCGACATGGGAAAAAATGTGCTTGTACGGCGGCAATGCCTGAATATGAAGCGGCGTCACGCCGAATTTTTCTGCCTCTTCAAGTGCTTCCTGTTCGGAGAGCACGCCATCGAAGTTCGGGAACTCGTAAAGTCCCGCCAGAAGTCCTTTTTTCGGCCGTTTCCGCACTGCTGTGTGCGCACCGTCCAGAAATAACAGAACGGTTCTGTCTTCGATTCTGCGCGGCTTTGCGCTCTTTTTAAACGGATATTCCGTCCAGGTCTGATGCTGTCCTGCCAGACACTGGTCAAAAAGCGGACAGACCTCACATTTTGGTGCGCCGTTCGGCAGACAGACCATTGCGCCGAGATCCATCATCGCCTGATTGAAGGCTCCCGGATCTTCTGCCGGCATAATTTCGGTCAGCTCTGCTTCCACGCGGTTTTTCACGGACTGTTTTAAAATGTCCTCACCGTCCTCCCGGAGGCGTGCCATCACACGAAGCACATTTCCGTCCACCGCCGGCACCGGAATGCCAAACGCGATCGATGCAACGGCTCCCGCTGTGTAATTTCCGATTCCCGGAAGTCCTTTTAAGGCTTCGTAATCTGCCGGAAATACACCGTCATACACTTCCATAATTTTCTGTGCGGCCTTCTGCATATTCCGCACACGGTTATAGTAACCAAGGCCTTCCCAGAGCTTCAAAAGCTTTTCCTCGGGACAGACCGCAAGTGCTGCGACATTGGGCAGTTCACGCATAAACCTCTCATAAAACGGTTTGACCGCCTCCACCCTCGTCTGCTGGAGCATAATCTCGGAAACCCAGATTTCATACGGGTTCTTTTTTTCTCTCCACGGCAGCACTCTTTTATTTTCGCCATACCATTTCAGTAATGGCTTCGTAATTGTATCCTGCATAGTAATCTCCTGTTAATAGACCATTCTTATTTTGCCACATTTTCCTCCAAAATGCAAAATAAACATTGCGCTCTCACGCGTTTTTGATTAAAATTAATAAATACTTTAAAAGAATAACCAAAACCCTTAAGATATGGAGGAAAAACTCTTGATCGACAGTATTATTTTTGATGTGGACGGCACCCTTTGGGACTCCACAGACGTTGTTGCCGATGCATGGAATCAGATTATGGAAAAAGAAACCGATATGACACCAAACCTCACCGGAACCGTGTTAAAAGGCCTGTTCGGCCGTCTGCTCCCGGATATCGCCGCCGTCATTTTCCACGAATATCCAAAGAAGCGCCAGTTAGAACTGATCGAAGCCTGCTGCGCCAAAGAGCATGAGGCACTTCTTGCTACACCGGCTCCTGTTTATCCGGGACTTACCGATGCACTTTCTATTCTTTCCAGACATTACCCGCTTTATATCGTAAGCAACTGCCAGGCGGGCTATATCGAAGTTTTTCTGGAAGCCACAGGCCTCGGTCACTATTTCAAAGGCCATCTCTGCCCTGGCGATACCGGAAAGGCAAAGGCAGACAACATCCGTACAATCATCGAACAGAACCATCTGCAGCACGCGGTCTATGTCGGCGATACCGACGGCGACCACAAGGCGACACGCGAGGCCGGAATCCCGTTTGTCCATGCCGCATACGGTTTTGGTCAGACCGAAAACCCGGACTACACCATCACTTCCCCGATGGATCTTGTCACACTGTTCGTACCGGAAGATTATAGCAAGACCCGAAAATAATGCAAAAAAGGCAGTGCTGCAGAGCGCGAATTGCAAGGAACAGATTTGAAGGCGTACCGGGGTACGACGAAAATCTATGACGCAGTAATTCACGCTCTGCGGTGCTGAATTTTTTGCATTATTTTCGGGGATTGCTATAATTTTTAACAGTTTCTTTCTCATAAAAAATACGCATTCCTGTTTTGATAACGGAATGCGTATTTTTTATGTTCTATTTCTTCTTTTCTCAGCTCTCGCCCTTACCTGGGTAATCATCGTCACCCGTATGGTCTCCCTGATCCGGTGCGCTCGGCTCCTGGGTCGGTTCCGGTGTGGACGGGGTCTCCGTCGGTGCTACGGTCGGCTCCGGCGTAGACGGGGTCTCCGTCGGTGCTGCGGTCGGTTCCGGTGTGGACGGGGTCGATGGAGTTGATGGAGTTGACGGAGTTGATGGAGTTGACGGCGTGTAATCATCGTCGTCATCATCGTACGTGTAGGATGGCGTTCTCGTCGGCGTTACTGTCGTGGTATTCGTCGTATGATCGACATTTTCGTTATCTGCTTCCGGTGCCTGTGTCACAGTAAGCGTATCCTCACTTACCTCATAAGCTTCGGAATAATAAATGATAACCGGTGTTCCGTCATCAACATTGTCATATAATGCCTGTGCCACTGCGGTCGGAAGTGCAACAGATCCTGTTGTTGATCCTGCAGTCAGATACAGGTTTCCGCCGAAACTGCTTCTCCAGGAAGCATCGTAGAAACCGATCTCTCCGTTGAACGGAATCCAGGAATCCACATCTCTTTCCCAGGAATAGCTGCCGTCTGCCTGAAGCTCTCCGTGCAGTTTTTTCTGACTTTCTTTTGCTGCGGTTGTGTAGATACCCGGCTTCGTGTAGCTGCTCTGCTCCATCAGACCGGTTACACAGTCACCGTCGACAACCAGATTTCCATCTTTGTAGAGCCAGATATGCTGACGGCTGGCATCAACCTCAACATATGTCTTGCCGAATCCGTTGTTCTCTGTGGAAGCAGCGAACTCTCTCTGCGCATACTGCGGCTCTCTTGTATCTGCTGCGTGAGCATCTACTTCTTCTGCGATCTTTGCAATCTCCTGCTCCTGATCCACTTTCCATCCGTAGCCTTCCTGGCTGATGGTCACGCCGCCTTCGATACCGGTTGCCGGGAAGGTGTGATCCTTGCCATCGGTATCGATCGCTGCCGCAAGATTTGCCACATATTCTTTTACTCTTTCATTCCACTGGTTTTCATCTTTGGAATAATTTCCATCCGCATCGACTGCCAGCCAGCCTTTCATGGTATTTCCGTCAAGAACCTGTGTTGTTCCATCCGGCATACTGTATGTGATGCTTGCGCGTACCAGTTCATTTAACTGGTCCTTCTGTGCATTCAGTGTTTCGTCATCTGCTGTTACCAAGGTTCCGTCGTAAACGCCTGCTTTTTCAAGATCCACTTCGGTATCCGCATTGATCAGCGCGTTTTCGATGCACTGTTTTGCAAGGGTAAGATCCATTCCCTCACCCATAACAGCATCCACAATCTCAAACTCATTGTTCTGGAAGGTGATGTAGGCGCTGGCCGGTGCATTCTCACCGTCTGCGGACTGGAATTCGTCAAATCCATCAATCACCGCATCCAGTTTTTCCTGACTGTACTGCATGGTGACCTGGGAATCTTTCTCTTTTCCGCCATTTCCCAGGAACCAGAGGAAACTGTTCTGTTTCTTTAACACGTTCTCCACGCTGCCGTCTCCGGCGTAGGTGTAGTCGATGTCTTTTCCGCTGACACTCTTCGTATCATTGTCTTTGAATTTTACATTTAAGGTGTAATTTGCAGCCTGCTCTTTGATTTTCGTTTCTGCCTCTTTGGCCGTCATATCCGAGCAGTCTACTCCGTTGATGGTTGTTCCGTTGAAGAAATAATTCTGGTAATGAAACATTTTGCTTCCATAGAAGAAACCTCCTACAGCAATAACAGCAACGGCTGCAACTGCGATAACCGCACCGCCTTTTCCCTTTTTCTTCTGCGTTTTTGCGCCATGTGGAATGTACTCTTCGTCGTCATCCTCATAATCGTCGTAGTCATCATCCTCATCGTCTATTTCCGGCATTGGGATATGGCCTACCGTGTCGCTGACGAGGCGCTCCATTGCGGCTTCCACCTGATCACCAAGCACTTCTTTCTCAGAACCCTTGGTCTCTGTCTTCTCTTCTCCCAGCAGATCATCCTCATCTGCGAATGGATCGTTAATGATCAGATCATCATCCACCATCACTTCTTCCGGTTCCGATTCTGTTTTTGTCTCCGCCGGATCGTCATCAAAATCAACGAGACCTTCCAGTTTTTCGGTTGTCTTGCTTACACGTGAGACTTTCTTCGGTGTCTCAGCCGGCGTCTCTTCGGTTTCTTCTTCCTCTTCTGTGAATTCCGGAATCTCGATGTCCTGCGTCACAGGCTCAACTCTGATCTGCTTCATTTTCTGCTTCGCTTCTTCGTCTTTTGCACGCTCAGTTGCCTCAAGAACACTTCGCAGATTACTTAAGTTTGCAGTCTCATCCGGGATCTGATCTTCGCTTTTTGTTTCTTTGCTTTCAAATTCAATGGAGTCTTCGATGTCTGCCAGTTCTTCCTGGAATGTTTCACCGCTCTCCTTTTCCGCCAGGTCACGGTCAATCTCTTTTTGCAGGGCAGCCCAAAGTTTACCGTCCTTTAAATCATCATCTTCAAACTTCATGTTTTTTGCTCCTCATAGTTCTGTGTCTGCACTTTACTTACTTCTCTTCTTTTTTCCTAAAAAATGCCCCTATAGATTTCTTCTTTTGTCCAAGGGCACATACACTGTTAAGTATATCATAAAATCCGACAAAAAAAAGCAAAAAATTTGGTTTTGGCAAATTTCTCACTTTTTTCGTAAATCACCTGTGGAATTCGTAAAAAAATACCTTCTGAAGCGCTTCTCCGAGGAAAATTCCAAGGGCAATTGCGCCTGCCGCGGTCGCTGTCTCTAAAAGATACGTTCCAACCATGTTTTCCGGCCCCATAACGATCGAGTAGACGATGCGGTACATACCGGCTCCCGGCACCATCGGGAGAATGCCCGGGATCACGAAAAGGATCACCGGCGCTTTGAAATGACGCGCCATTGCCTGGGAAACCAGGGCGACGGCAACGGCAGCAAGAAAGTTCTTCATCAGAATGCCGTCGTTGAATACTTCCACGATCAGATAGACCGCCCAGCCGATCATACCGACACCGGCCGTGTAACATTCCAGCTTTTTTGGTGCGTTCAACAGTCTTGAAAATCCCCAGATTGCAACCCAGGCTCCAAGGGATTTCAGGATGATTTCACCTGCTATTCTCATATTTTTGCTTTAACCTCATCTTTTTTCTGTATCGGTTTTCTCTACCGCACCAGCGGACGGAGCAGCAGCATGCCAAGTCCCACGCCGATTGCGATGGCCGCAGCGGTTACAAACGCCTCAAGCATCCGTGCCGCACCGGAAATGTAGTCGCCGTGCAGGGTATCATACACCGCATTCGTGATCGCCACACCCGGTACGAGGGGCATGATCGATGCAATGATAATGACGTTCAGATCCATGGTTCCCGGCAGGTAATGAACACAGAGAATAGATGTGATCGCCAGTAAAAATGACCCGATACAGTTCACAAGAAACGACTGCATCCCGGCTTTTTTTCCTCCGTAAACACCGATTCCTGATATAAAACCGGCAAGTGCAGATGCCAGCACTTCGTAGAACCCGGCTCCGAACATGATTGCAAAGCCTGCGGTCGTCGCCATCATCGCGAGCAGATTTTTTTTTAATTCCGGCTTGGCACGATAGATATCCCGCACCCGGTGGAACAGCGCATCCAGGTCGATATTTCCTTCGCAGAAATCGCGGGAAAGCTGATTGACCGCATGGATCCGGTTCAGATCCGTTGCACGGCTCTCTACGCTGCGCATAACAGTCATGGAATCCATCGACGGGTCGTCGAGCGTTACCACAAAGCCGGTCGTCAGTGCCAGTACATCCGCTGTTTTCAGGCCGGACATGCGCAGCATCCGCAGCATGGTATCCTCCACCCGCCACGTCTCCGCCCCGCTCTCCAGCAGGATTTCTCCCGCCATAACCGCGGTGTCCAGCAGCAGTTTATAATCCATAATTTTTGTCCTCTCAAATGTAACTCATATTTCACACATGCCAGACGATTGTACCATGAAGCAGTGTTCACTTTCAAGTTAATTCTATGCAAATTCGGCGATATCCGGGCGCTCGCACGCACCATTCATACAGTCTCATAGACAAATTTTCATGCAGGTATGAAGTTTGTCCACGAAGCTGTACAATTGAACTATTTTTTCAAAATTTCTTCAAACTCCATTCACACTTTCCTCACATATGACAACTATACTAAACGTATCAAAACAAAGGGACAACAAATCATCTTCCTCTATCTTTCAACCGTTGTCCCCACCTAATATTCTTTCCAATTTATATAGATTTTTCTTTTTCATAATGCCGGTATTTCTGCCAGAAGAAATACCGGCCCTCCTTTTTTATTGCCCCAAAAAAAGTGCCGGTATCCCGTTTATGTATTATTCTTCAAATTTTACAACCAGTGTCTTATTCCCGACCGTCTCAGACAGCAGTCCGGTAATCAGCGTTTTTGCCTGTTCCTGTGCCATCGTTTCCAGGTCATCCATCTCTTTCGTCTGCTGTTCTACATCCTCCTTCGCACTCGCGATTGCATCCAGCGCATCTTCCTTCCGCTCCCAGTTCAGAAGCGCTGCCTTCTCATCGTAATACTGGATGGAATCATTGTCGATGGAAATATCAAAAATCTCCACTGCCGGAAGTGTAACTGTTACTTCCGAATCCGTCACCTCCGTATTCGCCTTCGAGAGATCCACGCCCGCACGTACCTCTGCACGGTATGTCATATTAAACGCCTTCTGCGTCAGAAACGGAATCGACCCGTCCGAGTAATGAATCAGCCCGTTATAAATCATCTTCGCCGACGTCAGCTCCCCCGCCGCCTCCAGCTTGCTGTCAATAAACGTCCCCGTAATCTCCGGCTCCCGGTCCCGCCGCAGCGACTGCGTCAGATAAACAACCATTCCAGCAAGGATTACTACGATCAGAAGATAAATGACAGCTTTTACCGTTCCGCGGCTTCCATTTTTTTCTCTGCTCACGTTACAACCACTCCCTTCTCATGTTTCATTTTTCATTATTTTTGAATATGTTCTGTGGCTCTATTGTACCTTATTTACGCCATAAAAAACAGTCCTGCTTTACAAAAATATCTTAAAATTCTGTAAAGCCTGTTCTGTTAGACTTTTCTTTTAAACAATACGAAAAAAGAGTGAAGATACAAAATCTTCACTCTTTCCTAATACAGGGGATGAGAGAATCGAACTCCCACCAAAGGTTTTGGAGACCCCTATCATACCATTTGACCAATCCCCTACGCTAGATATACCTTCAAAACCGCATACACTTAACACCTATACATCATACCATACTTTCTTTCCGAACACAACCATTTTCTGCAAAACTTTTGTTTTGCATTTCAGGTCAAGCCCTCGACCGATTAGTAACAGTCAGCTCCATGCCTTACGGCACTTCCACCTCTGCCCTATCTACCTCGTCGTCTTCAAGGGGTCTTACTTCTTTCGAATGGGATATCTCATCTTGAGGGGGGCTTCACGCTTAGATGCCTTCAGCGTTTATCCCTTCCCGACTTGGCTACCCGGCCGT
>NZ_CDRRUH010000027.1:0-38827 GCF_977045365.1 Fusicatenibacter sp. | reverse complement strand
CATCAGCACCGTGGAGAACATGGAGCTTCCTCCATAGCTGACCAGCGGCAGCGTGATACCTGTCATAGGAATAAATTTAATGGTTCCTCCGATGGTGAGGAACACCTGTGTCGCATATTCCGTTCCAAGACCCATGGCAATCAGTTTGTAGAACCGTTTGCTCATCTTCATGGAAATATTGATAATCAGAAGGAATGTGGACATGCACAGCAGAATCAGGCAGATTCCGAAGATAATGCCCATCTCCTCACAGATCGCACAGAAAATAAAGTCTTTCGTTGCAACCGGGATAATGTCAGGCCGTCCCTCGAAAAGGCCGGTTCCGAACCATCCGCCGGAGCACATGCCGAAGAGGCCCTGTGCTAACTGACTGCTGATATCCCAGTTTCCGATCGGATCCTGCCAGAGTGCCACACGGTTCCGTACATGTGAAAACAGGAAATACGCCACAACGCAGGCGGCACTCATTCCCGCAAGTCCCAAAAGCGGATATCTGGCTTTTCTCGTTGCCACATAGATTACAACCACGTACGCCATAAAGAAGACGAACGCAGTTCCAAGGTCGGTGGATGCAACAAGGATCAGCACATGAACTGCCGCAATGACCGTTGCTTTCACAACGTTTCCAAAGGAATTATCCTCGCGCAGCATGCCTGCCATAAAGAACACGAGTGTGATCTTGGCAATCTCGGAGAGCTGGAACGTAATGCCGTGGATTTCGATCGACAGCTTCGCACCGCCGGAAGTAAAGCCAAGCACCATGACGACGGAAAGCATGGCAATTCCGAGCACAGCGTAAATCCAGGTCAGATTTTTCAGGAACTTGCCCTTTCGGACAATGACCGGAATGATGAAGCAGAGCAGTGTGGATGCCGCCAGAATTTTGTACTGGGACATCGCCTTTGACACGCTCAGTCTCGTCAGAATAATCATGCTGATTGAGAGCAGCATACACATGTTGTTTACCAGGATCATCGATGCTTTCCGGTAAATCAGGCGGTACAGGATCTGTACGCCCAGGATATACGCCATCGTGAGCAGAAACATCTGAATCGTTGATACTTCGCCCTCCTGCAGGAACATCACGAAGAAACAGATGAAATTCATCAGAATGATCATGATGATCTGCCGCATCAGAATGTAATGGCGCTCATCCTCATCCCGCTCTTTGAGTGCAGCAAACGACTGCACGGTAAAACAGATCATGAGGAAGGTAATCACATATTTTGATAACTGAACAATGGTATTTTCCATAAATTCCCCTTATTTTTTTCTCACCGTTTACTCTACTTTCCGGTGGAAATGGCCTTTGGTATATTCCTGGCCGGCCGGAACTGCGATTCCTTTACAGTACGTTCCAGCAAACGCAGCGGCGATTTCTTTTGTCTCCTCCAGTGTCTCGATGGTAAAATTCAGCCGCACCGCAGCCGGATGCATGGACCGGATCTCATCGGCTTCTTTTACCAGACCGAGCGGAAGGCTGTTGTAGATCACACTGTAGCATGAGGTGCAGTAACTCTTCACCGGGAAGTATTTTCCCATCCGGTCTTTTAAGCGTACCAGAGAATAACTGTGATTGCAGCCGTTCAGGTTCTTCTGGACACACTGGGCGGAAACCATCATCGGAAGGTAGCCGTAGACCACCATTTCGCTGTTCGTATTGTCACGTTTTCCGATTTCCCGCTCGTTCAGCTCATACGGAACGGTATCACGCTGCACGCCCTGCTCCTGCCAGAATGCCTGCGCACGGCTGTTGTACGTGTAAACGCTGTAATCGAGCCGGATATCCTTTTCCATTCCCATCTCTTTCAAAAACGAAAAGCTTTCGAGATTGCGGATCAGGAAACCGCCAAGACCGATCTCCTTCAGACAGCGGAACGTGTCGCGGTATTCCTTCAGATCGCCTTCACGCACAACGTGCGGCAGCATCAGATAAACCTGTTTTCCCAGTTCTTTCGCCTGCAGGATGCCTTTTTCCGCCTGCTCTTCGAAGATTTCCCGTTTGAAGCATCCCATGCCGGCGTAGATCGTCGTGATCTCCGGAATCTCGAGCAGCGCATTCCACTGGGCTCTCGTCTCGGCAGATGCGGTCAGCTCCATTTTCTTTTCTGCCCTGCTCTCCTGGTCCGGTTTTCCAGATGCTTTTGCTTCCTGTTCCGGCTTTTCCGCTGCTTTTCTGCGGTATGGCTCTGTCATCTCTTTCACCAGCTGGTCCGAAACGCCTCTCCGCAGCTCGTTTAACGTCTGCATCGGCACGAAACAGTTGTCATCCATACAGACATCGAGTTCTTTGAAATAGAATGGTGTCTCGCCTGTCTTTTCCAGCTGTGTTTTTACGCGTTCCTCGGTCAGCGGCTGCTTCTTTGCCGGTTCTACCATGCCCGCCTCTGCTGTTACGCTGTATTTTCCGCTTTCTGCACTTAAGAACGCCGGCTGGCCCGGATACAGGGTCAGAAAGCCGGAAATCGGCTCTTTTGCCTCTGTCTCGATATAATCTCTCTGGATCTCATAAAAGAGCTGCTCATTTCTGCGCTGTTTCTTTTTATTTTCCTGCTCTTTTTCGTTCTTCAGCGCCATCATATCGCGTCCGTTTCTTACGGTATAATAGCTTTTGTTGAAACCGTCACGGTTATACAGCTCATACAGCTTTTTCATGTCCTCCGGCAGGACGCGGAAACGGGACGGCTTTTTCTCGTACAGATCGAGGTATTTGCGGTAAATGCTGACAACGCCCGCTGTATACTCCGGCTTTTTCATTCTGCCTTCGATTTTGAGGGACATAATCCCGGATTTTACAATCTCCGGCAGCAGTTCTACCGTACACATATCCTTCGGGCTTAACGGATAGCGGTCGCCCGGCTCCCCCATGCGGTGGTTGTCTTTATCGTACGCTTCGTACGGCAGACGGCACGGCTGCGCGCATCTTCCGCGGTTTCCGCTTCTTCCGCCGATCAGGCTGGAAAAAAGGCACTGTCCCGAATAGCAGTAGCAGAGCGCCCCGTGGACGAAGCATTCAATTTCAAGGTTGGTCGTCCGGTGGATTTTCTGGATCTCCGCAAACGAGAGTTCACGGGCCGGCACCACGCGCGTTGCGCCAAGGCTCTCCAGGAAACGCGCTCCCGCAGATCCTGTCACTGTCATCTGTGTGCTCGCATGAATGTCGAGATCCGGGAACCAGGAGCGGACCGCCTTTAAAACGCCCATATCCTGGACAATCACGGCATCCAGTCCCTGCTCATAGTACGGACGCAGATACGGATACAGTTTCTCTTCCAGTTCCTCCTCTTTTAAGAGGGTGTTGACCGTCAGATACAGTTTCCGGTTCCGCAGATGGACGTAATCGATGGCTGAGAGAATCTCCTGCTCATCCAGATTTTTTGCATACGCTCTTGCGCCGAATGCGGCTCCGCCGAGATAGACGGCATCCGCACCGGCGGAAACCGCTGCTTTTAACGCTTCCATCGAACCGGCTGGTGCTAATAATTCTGTCTTCATCTTTATCTCCTAAAAACGGGCGATTACCTGTTCCGCAATCCCCCGTTTTTTCCTTCTTTTACGCTTTTAATAAATCTTCCAGATCCTTATTTGCCTTATCAAGCTGCCGCTGCAGTTCTTCCATCTCGCCGCGTACATGTTCCAGCTCGATTCGTTTCTCTTCCAGCTCTTTTTTCAGATCGCCGGCCTGGATTTCCGCTGCGATCAGATCGTGCTTCATATCGTAGGTTTCCCGGTCTTTGGCTTCCATATCCTCTTCGAGGGTATCTACCTGGCTTTTTGCTTTGAAATAGTCGTCTGCAATGTTCAGTGCAAGCAGTGTGTGCTTCGTATCCACCGACAGGCGGTTGTATCCGGCTGACTGGGAAAGTTCGCTGATCTTCTGATTCAGATAAGCAGCTACTTTCTGCAGATATTCCGGGCTCTCATAGCCTCCCAGTGTGATAATTTTTCCATCTATTAAAACCTGTGTTGTATTTTTTACAGCCATTCTTTTGCTTTTCCTCCACTGAATTTAACCGGACCAAACTCCCGGCTAATATAACCTATCATATACCGAAAAAGGAAGAAAAACAACCTTTTTCTGCAAAAAGCGACAGAAAATGAAAGATTCAGGGCTTTTACTCTTCGATCTTACGCGGTGCCTCCAGCCCCAGGTGGTGCCAGGCAAATTCCGTTGCCACTCTTCCGCGCGGAGTGCGGTTGATAAATCCGGACTTGATCAGGAACGGCTCGTAAACATCCTCGATGGTGCCGGCATCTTCTCCAATCGATGCTGCCAGGGTATCGAGTCCCACCGGACCGCCCTGGAACTTTTCCATAATGGTGGTAAGAAGCAGCCGGTCAGTCTGATCCAGTCCGTAACGGTCTACTTCCAGCAGATCGAGGGCAAATGATGCGACCTCTTTTGTGATTCTTCCATCGTATTTCACCTGGGCAAAGTCGCGGACACGCTTTAAAATCCGGTTTGCCAGACGCGGTGTTCCCCTGGAACGGCGCGCCATCTCAAGCGCTCCCTGTGGATCCACCTCCACATTCAGTACTTTTGAGGAGTGCAGGATAATGTTGGCCAATTCTTCCTCCGTGTAAAATTCCAGATGGTGGATGACACCGAACCGGTCGCGGAGCGGAGCAGTCAAAAGACCTGCACGCGTTGTTGCGCCGACCAGCGTAAACTTCGGCAGATCCAGGCGGATCGAGCGCGCCGAAGAGCCTTTTCCGATCATGATATCAATCGCAAAATCCTCCATCGCCGGGTAAAGAACCTCCTCGACCTGGCGGTTCAGGCGGTGGATCTCATCAACAAACAGGACGTCGCCCTCCTGCAGATTGTTTAGGATCGCTGCCATCTCACCCGGTTTTTCGATCGCCGGGCCGCTCGTCACCTTCATATGGGTTCCCATCTCATTTGCAATGATGCCCGCCAGCGTTGTTTTTCCAAGTCCCGGAGGGCCGTAAAACAGCACATGATCGAGAACATCACCTCGCTGTTTTGCTGCTTCAATATATACTTTCAGGTTCTTTTTCGTCTTTTCCTGTCCGATGTAGTCGTCCAGGTGCTGGGGACGGAGCGAACCTTCGATTTTCACGTCCTCCTCGAGAACGTCAGTTGTGATAATTCTTCTTTCCATCGTTATAAGGTTTCCTTCTTCCACAATTTAGGACCATCTGCTAAAACATATGCTTCAATGCCGCTTTCAGCACAGCCTCGCTGTCCATGCCTTCGGTGATTTCGACTTTCTTTACTGCCTGCAGTGCTTCCGTTCCGGAGTAGCCAAGCGCAGTCAGCGCCTGTACCGCATCCTGGAAGGTATCCGGTTCGCCTGCCTGCCGTACCGCCGCAGCCGCCTGATTTCCTGCCAGCTTCTGCTCGAACGCTTCCTGCAGGTCGAATTTGTCTTTTAATTCCAGAATCAGCTTCTGCGCGGTCTTCTTTCCGATGCCCGGTGTTTTGGCAATCGCCTGGACATCCTCCGAGAGGACGGCAAAGCGCAGATTGTCTGCCGTAAGCGTGGACAGCACTGCAAGCGCCGCTTTTGGTCCGATGCCGCTTACGCCGATCAGCATACGGTATATTTCAAGATCTTCGCGGGACAGAAAGCCGAACAGGGAAATTCCGTCTTCCCGCACACTCATGTGGGTATATATCTTTAACTCTTCTCCCTCCCGGATGCCTGCGTCGAACATACTCGCTGGAATATTCAGTTCATAGCCGATTCCATGGCTTTCGAGAATCATTTTTCCTTCCGAAAGAGAATCTACGGTTCCTTTGATAAATGCAATCATGTTTTTCCTCCAAAGCGCCGTTTTCTTTTTTTGAAAGCGAACGCACATTCTATTATAGCAGAACTTTTCTCATCACGCAACGATTAGTCGCTGTCTTTCTTGCATGTCAGATTTTTTCGTCTTATAATATCTTTAGATCCAAAAAAAGTTTTTCAAAGGAGACAAAAAACCTTATGCAGATCATCGTTTCTACCCCCGCTGCTCTCTCTGCCGATCTTCAGATGTATCTGAGAAACGGCGATGTCTTTTTCGATATTGAGACGACCGGCCTTTCCTGGCGTACCTCACATCTCTATCTGATTGGTGCGCTGTTCTTTGACCCGGCCGCGGATACTTTCACACTGCGCCAGTGGTTTCTTGATCGACCGACCGAAGAAAAAGAGATGCTTGTCTCTTTTTTCACGTTTCTTTCTGACGCGAAGCGGCTGGTGCATTTTAATGGAACGACATTTGATCTTCCTTACCTCACACACAAAGCACTGTTTTATCAGATGGAAGATCCACTTTCGTCGATCGCATCCCTGGATCTTTACCAGGTACTCCGCCCGTTTCAGTCAATCCTGGGACTTTCTTCGCTGAAACAGAAAAGTGTGGAACAGTATCTCTCATTCCCACGGAAGGATCAGCTTGACGGAAAGCAGTTGATTTCTGTTTACCACGACTATCTTCAGACACTGGATGAAAAGAAGCTGGAACTCCTGTTTCTTCACAATTATGAGGATATCCTCGGTATGGGTTCTGTTCTGGAACTGCTCGCGCTTCCTGGTCTGTTTCACGGCGATTTTTCTGTCCAGTCGTGTCGTTTTACCGGACAGACACTGGAAGTTTCACTGCAGCCCGAGCGGGAAGTTCCGGTTTTCCTCTCCCGTGTCTGCGCGGATGGTTCTCTTACAGCCTTTGGTTCACGGGTTTCTCTCTCCCTGCAGACGCATACGGCGGAGCTGAGATATTTCTTCCCGGACTATAAGAATTACTATTATCTTCCGCTGGAGGATCAGGCTGTTCACAAGAGCGTTGGCGCGTTTGTCGATCCGGAACACCGTCAGAAAGCAAAGGCTGCCAACTGCTATCAGCGGCGGACCGGTACATTTCTTCCGCAGCAGAAAGAGTTTTTCAACCCGGCCTTCCGCGAGGATTTCAAAAGCCGCCCTTACTATTTTGAGTGGTCCGATGCCTTTCTTTCGCAGGAAGATCTCCTGAAAGAGTATCTCTGCTCCGAGCTTCAGCTCTTTTTCAAAGGCGATAGCAAAACCAGAAAATAAAACAGCCGTACACGTTTTTGCATGCACGGCCGTTTTTCCGGGACTGTCCTTTCCAGGCAGTCCTTTATTTTTTCTCTTCTTTCTCTTCTGCCTTTTTTTCTTCCTTTTTCAGAGAAGCATGATGCGTTCCCTGCAGATGCGGATAGGCGCGCAGATAACGTTTCGTTGTCAGGCGCATCAGCCAGTTGGTCGGAAGCTGCGGTTTTGTCATCTGGTCAAAGCGCTCCAGCAGCTCTTTAAGATCCGGCATCTTATCGCTGCGCACATCAAATCCAAGCGCCGCAAACCGTTCTTTCTGCTCTGCTCCAAATTCGGTCAGACGTTCTTTCTGTTCCGCTCCAAACTCGGCCAGGCGCTCTTTCTGTTCTGCTCCGAACCCGGTCAGGCGTTCCTTCTGCTCTGCTCCGAACTCCATCAGGCGGTTCTTCGACTCGGAAAGCGGATTTCTTCTTCCCTCGGCTTCTTTCCGCTCCTTCTCCAGCTTCTGCATCTGCTCCATTGCCTCAGACAGTGTCTGGCGCTTCTCGGCCAGATATTCTTTCATCTTATCTCTGGAGTACTCTGCACGATACTGCTGTATTTTCGCACTCATCTCCTCAGCAAGCTGGTTAAATCGGGATTTCTGCAGATATTCCAGAAATTCTCCCCACGTTTTCTCCAGACTGCGCATCTTCTGTCCCAGTTGGAATGCTGCGGCTGCGGAAAACCCAAAATCTGCCAGATAGCAGACGGTAACAACGGAAACAATGATCTCTCCTGTAGTATCCGAAACAAGATTCACTACTTTCACGGCAATCGGCTGCAGAATATAGAACAGCCCCAGTGTAAAGAATCCCCAGGCAATCGAACTGCTGAGGCAGATCTTTCCCTGAAAATTAAACTTCTGGTTGCTGTAGTCCCACCAGTGCGCATGAAAAATGGTCTCCATCAGCACGCCGGTTACATATTCCAGAACCGTCGCTACAATGACACCTCCGAAATACAGTGCCCAGACGTTCGCTTCAAACGGGCGCAGGATCAGGTATACCATAACAGCGCCGGTGCCGTACAGCGTCAGCAGCGGACCATTGACAAAACCGCGGTTGACCAGTTTTTTCTGCCGGATCGATACATAGGAACTCTCCCAGATCCATCCGCAGAAGCTGTACAGCCAGAACCATGCCAGAACGTGGTACAGATCCACACCCAGAATCTTCATCTCCCACATAAACTTTCATCCCCTTTTTCTTTTCCGGTGCCAAAAACAGGATGATAAGAAAATACCGCAGGCAACAGGTTTCCTGTCCGTTCAGGAAACCCGGTTGTCTGCGGCATTCTAATCATCCAACTGCAGCACCTGCAAGTTAAATTATTCTTACTCTTCTACTGGCTCTTCGTTTTCCAGAGCTTTCATGCTCAGAGAGATTTTTTTGTCTTCCTCGTTGAAATCAACTACTTTTGCAGTGATTTCCTGTCCGATTTTCAGTGCATCAGACGGTTTCTCAACGTGCTCTCTGGAGATCTGGGAAACATGAAGCAGAGCATCTACGCCCGGCTCAAGCTCAACGAATGCACCAAAGTCAGTCATACGGGCAACACGGCCTTCTACTACGTTGCCTACAGCGTATTTTTCAGCAGCGTTCAGCCACGGATTCTCTTCCGGGAATTTTAAGGAAAGAGCGATCTTGTCGCCGTTGATGTCTTTGATCAGAACTTTTACAGTCTCACCAACTTTGAATACTTTTTTCGGGTTCTCTACGCGGCCCCAGGACATTTCAGAGATGTGAAGCAGTCCGTCAGCTCCGCCCAGATCGATGAATGCGCCGAAATCGGTAACATTCTTAACAGTTCCCTCTACAACATCGCCAGCTGCGATGCGTGCGAACAGTTCTTCCTGCAGTTTCTTTTTCTCAGCAACGATGAGCTGTTTGCGGTCACCGATGATGCGTCTTCTTCTCGGGTTGAACTCGGTAATAACGAATTCAATTTCCTGATCGGCATATTTAGACAGATCTTTTTCATATACATCAGATACAAGGCTGGCCGGAATGAATACTCTGGTCTCCTCAACAACTACAGATAATCCTCCGTTCAGTACCTGTGTTACTTTTGCTTTCAGAACTTCATGATTCTCGAATGCTTCCTCGAGTCTCTTGTTGCCTTTTTCAGCAGCAAGTCTCTTGTAAGTAAGAAGGACCTGTCCCTCTCCATCATTTACTTTCAGAACTTTGACTTCCATTTTGTCACCTGGCTGTGCAACGGTGTGAAGATCGATGGAAGAATCGTTGGAATATTCGTTTTTGGTAAGAATACCATCGGCTTTGTATCCGATATTCAGGATAATCTGATCGTCTTTGACATCGATTACAGTACCCTCAACGACTTCTCCGTTTCTGATTGTTTTAAATGATTCATCCAGCATTTGTTCAAAACTCATTTCTGACATTTTTTGAACCTCCTCAATTATTTTATTCGGGGTGGATGCCCCAGCTGTAATACCTACGCGACCAAATGATTGAAAAGGCTTAGATTCCAAATCAACGAGTGTCTCTATAAAGTAAGTATTTTTACATTCTTCTTTACATATCTCATACAGCTTTTGCGTGTTTGAACTATGTCTGCCTCCCACGACAAACATGGCATCAACCTTCCTGGCAATTGCTCTCGCTTCCGTCTGTCTTTCCTCGGTAGCGTTGCAGATAGTCTTTAAAACAGTACTATCATAACTCTTTTTCAAAAAAATTTCAACTAAATCTTTAAATTTGTTGTAATTAAATGTCGTCTGTGCCACAATAGATATTGGTTTTCCATTTTCGGGCACAAAACTTTCCGCTTCTTCGGCGGTATGGATCACGGTAACCGGGCCGCTCGTCCATCCCATGATGCCCTGCACCTCCGGATGATCCGCGCTTCCGATGATGACGACGTGGCGGCCTTTTCTGCCCTCCTCGTCCACAATCCGGTGGATCTTCTTGACAAACGGGCACGTCGCATCTACGATCTTCATGCCGCGCGCTTCGATCTTTTCACAGACATCCCGTGACACGCCATGCGACCGGATCACAACGGTTCCGCCGGAAAGCCCCTCTAGTTCATCCTCCGAATGGATCACCTGCACGCCGCGGTTTTCGAGATCCTCCACAACCTGTTCGTTGTGGATAATCGGCCCGAAGGTGTAGACCGGCTTTTCACCGCTCTCAATTTCACGGTATACCGTATCGACCGCCCGTTTGACGCCGAAGCAGAAGCCTGCACTTTTTGCAACAGTTACTTCCATCTGTTTTTCTTCTCCTCTTTTCTCTGCTGCGTTTACATACGCTCGCGGGCAAGGCTTAAGATCTTTTCCACAACCTCATCGATCGTCATTTCAGAGCTGTCAACGAGTACGGCGTCTTCTGCCTGTACCAGCGGGGAATGCTCTCTGTGCATGTCCTGATAATCACGCTCATTGATATCTTCCTCGATTTTCGCAAGATCGGCTGTCTGTCCCTTTTCGGTCAGCTCTTTCCAGCGGCGCAGTGCGCGGACATGGGCACTTGCTGTCAGATAGACTTTCAGCGGTGCGTTCGGCAGAACAGCAGTTCCGATATCGCGGCCGTCCATCACAAGATCCGTATTCTCCGCCATCTCCTGCTGCAGCTCCACGAGTTTTTTCCGTACTTCCAGATAGGCGCTTGTCGCAGATGCCATCTTTCCAGCCTCCTCGGTGCGCAGTTTTCCGGTGACATTGACGCCGTTTAAATAAACCTGCTGCTCTCCGTTTTCGTAGGAAATGGAAATTTTCACATCTTTGCAGGCTGCCTCAATTTTTTCCTGCTCTTCCGGTGCAATGCCAAGATCTGAAAAATAGATGCCCATGGCACGGTACATTGCTCCTGTATCAACGTAAACAAACGAAAGCTCCTTTGCCACACGTTTTGCGATTGTACTTTTGCCAGCGCCTGCCGGTCCGTCAATTGCAAGATTAAAACTCATCTTCTCTCTTCCTCCTGAAAATTCTGAAATCTGTGATCCATATTTTATTCCTGTTCTGCCTTTGCCCGGATCTCTTCGGCTGCAGCGTGGGCACTTGCCCAGGCGATCTGCAGATTGAAGCCGCCGGTCAGTGCATCGAGATCGAGCACTTCTCCTACGAAGTACAGACCTTCTTTTTTCTTTGCCTCCATCGTGCCCGGACGGATCTCTTTCACGGAAACACCACCCTGTGTGATAATTGCTTCACGGAAGCCCCGTGTTCCGGTTACGGTAAACGGGAAATGCGTGATCAGCTCTTCAAAGTGCTGACGCTCCGCTTTCGATACGGCATTGACCTGTTTGTACGGATCGATCCCGCCAAGAGAGAGCATCACCGGAAGCAGTTTCGCCGGAAACAGACTGTTGATCACGTTGCGGAACTGTTTGTTCCGGTTTTCCTCAAATTCACGCAGGATCCGCGCATCCAGCTGTTCTTCCGTGAGTGCCGGCTTCAGGTTCAGATATCCTTTCAGCGGCTGCTGTTCCAGTGCTTTTCCGATGTAGGAGCTCGCAGAAAGCCCCAGCGGGCCGGAAATGCCGAAATGTGTAAACAGCATCTCGCCGAATCCATCGAACAGCGTCTTTTTGCCGTTTTTAATCGTCATCGTCACATTTTTCAGGGAGAGTCCCTGCAGCTGGCGGATGTACGCTTCCTCTGTTTCCAGCGGCACCAGCGCCGGGCGGAGCGGAGTGACGGCAAGTCCTGCCTCTTCTGCGAAACGGTAGCCGTCTCCATCCGACCCCGTCGTCTGGTACGACATACCGCCGGTTGCGACAACGACATCATCGTAAAAAAGCTCTTTCCCGTTTTCCAGGCGGATTCCTTTCACGCGGTCTCCTTCGAAAAGAAGCTCTTTTACTTTTGTATTCTTATGCACCTGCACATTTTTCCGTTTCAGTTCCGTCTCCAGCGCGCGGATAATATCCGAGGAGTGATCTGACTCCGGGAAGACACGGTTTCCGCGCTCCACTTTTAAGCGGACACCTGCCGCTTCGAAAAACTCCTGTACCTGGGCGCTGTCAAAGCTGTAGGCGGAGCTGTACAGAAATTTCGGGTTTGTCACCACATTCGTGAAGAACTCTTCTGTCGGGCAGTCGTTTGTCACATTGCAGCGGCCCTTTCCTGTGATAAACAGCTTCTTTCCCAGCTTTTCATTTTTTTCATAGAGATGAATCTCTGTCTTTTCGCCGGCGGCAAGCACGGCGGTCATCATTCCGGCGGCGCCTCCGCCGATTACTGCTGCTTTTCTCATGCTTTCTCCTTTACCGGCAGAGCTGCCTTTTTTCCGCCCATGGGACGTGCATCGTCCAGCCCGTTGATTTCATCGTTGCTGTAAACCTGGTACTCATCCCACAGTTTTTCCATGCTCTCAAGTGTCTTTTTCACATCCGCCTGGCGTTTCATGCAGAGCGCCACGACAAGCGCATTGATTACACTCAAAGGGGCCACCAGAGAATCGACGATTGATGCCATATCGCTCTTGGCAATCAGCGTACAGGCTGCATAAACATTCATCGGTGAATGCACACTGTCTGTGATCGTAATCACCTTCGCTTTGCGGCTGTTCGCAAATTCCAGTGCCTTCATCGTACGCATCGAATACCGCGGGAAGCTGATGCCGATCACCACATCATCCTCCGTGATGCGGATCATCTGCTCGAAAATCTCGCTGGAACTGTTTGTCTGTACCTGGCGCACATCCGGGAAAATCATATGGAGATAGAACGCCAGAAAGCTCGCAAGCGGCGCGCAGCTCCGAATGCCGACAATGTAAATTGTCCGCGCAGAAAGAATCGTATCCGCAGCGCGCTCAAAGGCGCTCCGGTCCACTTCTTCCAGCGTCATCTTGATTTTTTCAATGTCCGACTGCAGGACGGTCTCCAGAATTTCTCCCTGCGGCACGCGGCCATACGTAAACTGCATCCGCTGCACCGAATTCAGACGGTTCATCACCATCTCCTCCAGTGCGCGCTGGAACTCCGGATATCCCGCGTAGCCAAGCTGCATCGCAAAGCGAACCGTTGTCGATTCGCTGACGCCGACCTGCTGTCCCAGGCGCGCTGCCGTCATCGATACGGCCTGGTCATAATGCGCCGTAATAAAATCTGCCAGCCTCTTCTGTCCTTTGCTCAACTTTCCGTAATTTTGATTCAGACGAATGAGGAGATTCTCGTTCGCTGCCTTCTGCTCTTCTGAAGAAGACTGTTCTTTTTCTTTTTTCATGTTATTTTCTTCCTGATTTGTTTTTCCGATCTGCAAATGCCGTTCGGCATCCACATTTCTTCTTTTGGGGGCATCCTGATTCTTTTTCGGACACACCTCGATCTTTTGAATTATAACACGAATAAATTACTGGCGCAATGGCTGAAAAGCTGAAAAGGAAAGCCGGTGTTCTGCATTCCCTTTTTACGGGGAACACAGAACACCGGCTGATTTTTTTACTCAGATTTTATTTAGACCGGATATGCGCCGTCTTTTTTGTCAGCGGCTGCCGGATCTACTTTTGTCTGCTGCGCTTCACGATATTTGAAGAAGTCTACAGCTACCTGCGGGAACAGAGCGTAGGTTAATACATCCTCATCCTGCTGTTTCCACTGCTCGATCTCTTTCTCCAGTTTCGGAAGCTCCGGCTCAAGCAGGTCTGCGTAGCGGCAGGTGATCGGCTCGGTATCGCCGATGCATTTCTTCTGTACTTCCGGATTGAACGGTTTTACAGTTGCACCGTATTTTCCGGCAAGAACGTCTTTTGTCTCTTTCGTTACCATCTTGTAACGCTCGCCCATCAGGACATTGAATACAGCCTGGGTACCAACGATCTGGGAAGACGGAGTAACCAGCGGGCACTCGCCGAGGTCTTTTCTTACGCGCGGTACTTCTTCGAGTACATCGTAGTATTTGTCCTCTGCGTGCTGCTCTTTTAACTGGCTTGTCAGGTTGGAGAGCATACCGCCCGGTACCTGATACAGAAGAGTCTTGATATTTACGCCAAGGTTCTTCGGATTTAAGAGGCCTGTATCGAGCGCTTCGTCTCTCATCGGACGGAAGTAATCTGCGATCTCAGCCAGTTTGTTCTGATCCAGACCAGTATCGTATGGAGTGCCTTTGAAGGTTTCAACCATAACCTCAGTTGCCGGCTGTGAAGTACCCATAGCGAATGGAGACATTGCGGTATCGATGATATCAACACCAGCCTCTACTGCTTTCAGGTACGTCATGGATGCAACACCGGAAGTATAGTGGGTGTGCAGCTGAATCGGAAGATCGGTTGCTTCTTTCAGCGCGGTTACCAGCTCAGTTGCCTTGTACGGAACGAGCAGACCGGCCATATCTTTGATACAGATGGAATCTGCACCCATCTCCTCGATTCTCTTTGCCATGGTGGTCCAGTACTCCAGGGTGTAAGCATCTCCTAAGGTATAGGAAAGTGCTACCTGTGCGTGGCCCTTTTCTTTGTTTGCTGCGCTGACAGCGGTCTGCAGGTTGCGCAGATCGTTCATACAGTCAAAAATACGGATGATATCGATTCCGTTTGCAATGGATTTCTGTACAAAATACTCTACTACGTCGTCTGCGTATGGACGATATCCCAGGATATTCTGTCCGCGGAACAGCATCTGCAGTTTGGTGTTTTTAAATCCGTCACGGAGTTTTCTCAGTCTCATCCATGGATCTTCATGCAGGAAACGTAAGGAAGCATCAAAGGTTGCGCCACCCCAGCACTCTACTGCGTGATATCCGATTTTATCCATTTTATCAATGATCGGAAGCATCTGTTCTGTTGTCATTCTGGTCGCGATCAGGGACTGATGTGCGTCACGCAGAACAGTTTCCATAATCTTGACAGGTTTCTTTTCTACTGCCATTTCTATCCTCCTAAATGAAGTGTTTTTCACTTGTGTTTGTCTCAAGAAGTTATACACCAAAGATCGCCATGAAGGTACCGGCCGCTACTGCTGTACCGATAACACCGGCTACGTTCGGTCCCATCGCATGCATCAGCAGGAAGTTGGTCGGATCTGCCTCAGCACCGACCTTCTGGGATACACGGGCTGCCATCGGAACCGCAGATACACCTGCCGAACCAATCAGCGGGTTGATTCTTCCATGTGTTGCCTTGCACAGTACTTTTCCTAACAGGACACCGCCTGCAGTACCAAATACGAATGCGATCAGGCCCAGTGCAACGATCTTTAAGGTGCTGACATTTAAGAATGCCTCCGCACTTGTAGATGCACCAACGGAAGTACCAAGAAGGATAACAACGATGTACATCATGGCGTTGGAAGCTGTCTCCTGAAGCTGTTTTACAACGCCGCACTCGCGGAACAGGTTACCAAGCATCAGCATACCTACCAGCGGAGCGGTAGATGGAAGGATCATGCAGACAACGATGGTGATAACAATCGGGAACAGGATCTTCTCGAGTTTGGATACGGAACGAAGCTGCTCCATTTTGATTTTACGCTCTTTCTCTGTGGTCAGAAGCTTCATGACCGGCGGCTGGATGATCGGCACCAGTGACATATAGGAATATGCTGCTACGGCGATCGGTCCCATCAGATGCTGCTGTCCGAGTTTATTCAGAAGGAAAATAGAAGTCGGGCCGTCGGCACCGCCGATGATGGAGATAGCGGCTGCCTCTCTTCCGTTGAATCCCATGAAAATAGCGAAGAAGTATGCCAGATAGATACCAAGCTGTGCTGCAGCTCCCATGATGAAGCTGATCGGGTTTGCAATCAGCGGACCGAAGTCGGTCATCGCACCTACGCCCATGAAGATCAGGGACGGAAGGATACTCCACTCATCCAGAGTGAAGAAGTAGTAGAACAGACCGCCCGCATGCTCAAGGCCCTGTACGTCGGTATAAGGCTCAGCCATGATGTCCGGGTAAATGTTTACAAGCAGCATACCGAATGCGATCGGTACAAGAAGCAACGGCTCAAATTCATGCTTAATCGCAAGATACAGGAAGAAGCAAGCCACTGCGATCATAACGTAATTGCCCCAGTCCAGATTAAAAAACGCCGTCTGGTGAAGCAGGTTGTTTAAAGTTTCAGTAATCATTTTTTCACCTCCGGTTTTTTCTTACAACGGGCATTAGTTCATGGTTGCAAGAACGTCACCGGATTCTACTGCATCGCCTACTGCTACATTGATGGTTGCTACTGTGCCATCCTGCGGTGCTACAACCGGGATTTCCATCTTCATGGCTTCCAGTACAAGAACAGCATCTCCTGCTTTTACAGCGGTGCCTGCTGCTGCTTCGATTTTGCAGATTTTACCAGGTACAGAAGCAGTAACCTCTACGCTGCCTGCTGCGCCTGCCGGTGCTGCTGCTTTTGGTGCTGCTGCCGGAGCTGCCTTCGGAGCCGGTGCTGCTTTTGCTGCGCTGACTACAGGAGCTGCGCCTGCTGTGGTTCCTTCTTCTACAGTTACGTTATATACATTTCCGTTTACGGTAATGGTGTAGTTTTTCATTGAAAATTTCCTCCTTAAGCTCTTTTGCCTTTTCTGCGGATCGGACGTGCAACATAGGCATCTCCGGATGCAGAAGCCATATCCTCTTCATACATGGCAATTGCAGCTGTGATAACAGCCTGCAGTTCCATATCGTCTGCTTCCGGTGCTGTCTCTTCAACAACCGGTGCTGCTACAGCTTTCGGTGCTTCCTGTACAGGAGCTGCCGGTGCTTTTTTCTTCTTTTTGTCTCCAAAAATGTAATCAAACGAAGAAATAACGAAAATCAGGAAAATCAGCATAACAAATACGGTGCCGATTCCGGTGATGGTGTTCATGCCGGCCTGGCCGATCAGAACGCCCTTTGACTCCTCAACGGTGATGGTGAGGTCGGTCGGAACCGGTGTTCCGGTGCTGATGTTCCAGAATACACGGACAATACCAGGGTTCTTCTCGAACTCACCCGGGATTGTGCAGGTTACAAAGTCTCCGTCTACTTCAAGCGTTCCATCTTCAAGGCTTACCACCTCTCCGAGATCTGCTTTTGCTTCTTCCCATGCCTCAGCTGCTCTTGCATAGAACTGCTGGTCGGAAGCTTCCATGTTTGCAAGATCTTCATCGCTGTAAGTCATCAGGCTCTGTCCTACCCACTGAACACTGGAGGAGAGCAGGGAATCTACAGTAGACGCCTCAACCGGTGAATAGGCCGGTGTGGATGCCGCATCTGCAAAAACAGGTGCAACGGTCACAACCATGGTGCAGGCTGCGGTAAGGACGAGACTTACTAATTTTTTCCAGTTCTTTCTCATCGTATGCCACCTTCCTTAGACTGTTCCGTGTTTTCTGTCCGGTCTGTCTTCTCTCTTGGTATACAGCATCTCGAATGCGCCGATGACATATTTTCTGGTGTCTTCCGGCTCGATGATGGTGTCCACATAGCCTCTTCTGGCTGCGGAAGTTACATTGTTCTGAAGTGTTGCATACTCTGCTGCTTTTTCGTTGATGGTAGCAGCATCAGATCCTTCGTACATGATCTTTGCTGCAGATTTTGCATCCATCATTCCGATTTCTGCGTTCGGCCATGCAAATACCATGTCTGCTCCGATGGATTTGCTGTTCATGACAACGTATGCGCTTCCGTATGCTTTGCCGACAACAACGTTTACTTTCGGAACGGTTGCGTTTGCGAAAGCTGCGGTCAGGGCTGCTGCGTTCTTAGCCATGGTTCTCTCAGAGCATTTGGTTGCCTTGAATCCGGTTACGTTTGTGATGGTAAGTACCGGGATGCAGAAAGCATCGCAGAAGTTTACGAAATCTGCTGCTTTTTTGGCTCCTCTTGCGCTTAAGGTTCCATCCATTTTCTCTTTTACAGTTCCGTCCTCGCCGTAGATTTCAGAGCGGTTTGCAACTGCTCCTACGGTTGCTCCGTTTAACTGGATGAATGCGGTTACAACATCTTTTCCGTAAGCGGCTTTGGTCTCAAAATAGATGCCGTTGTCGCTGAGCTGGGAAAGAAGGATTCCGGTATCGCCTGCGCAGTTTGCAAGGTCTGCACATGCACGGTTCAGATCATCCTCGCACTCAGTGTATGCTTCGTCCTCGTTGTTTGCCGGAAGTATAGATACCAGGTTTCTGATCTGTCCGAGGATTTCTTCCTCGGTTCCAGCAAAGTCAACAAGACCTGCTTCTTCGCCCTGGAAATCTGCGGATGCGGTATCACATTTGGATACGTGGTTTCCGTCCAGTGCGTTCGGGGAGTTTACGAAAAGTTTTCCGTTTTTGGACTCCATGAATGTGAAGTCTGTCATAGCCGGGATAAGAGCCATACCGCCGCCGCAGGTACCAAATACTGCAGTGATCTGCGGAATCACTCCGGATGCCATTGCCTGCGCCATATAGATTTCGCCGAAACCGTTCAGAGCATCCGTTGCCTCCTGCAGACGCATACCGGCACAGTCTACCAGTCCGATAACCGGAGCACCTGTTTTCTGTGCAAACTCATACAGTCTCGCGATTTTTTTTGCATGCATTTCGCCGATGGTACCGCCCATCACAGACGCATCCTGGCTGTATACGTATACCAGGCTGCCGTTGATCACACCGTAACCAGTAATTACACCATCGGATGGTGTCTCCATGCCGGCCATGTTGAAATCTGTGCTTCTGGCAGTGATCTGTCCGCCGATTTCCACAAAGCTGTTTTCATCCAGCAAAGAGGCGATTCTTGTGCTCGCTAAACTTTGTGCTGTGTTACTCATTCTTCAAACCTCCATCTTTCTATTTTCATTATAAAATTTTAAACAAATTTTATACAAGTCTATCATATCTGTTTTTTCGTTTTTTTTCAATACTTTTTCTCACCTTTTTGACAGAAAACAGACAGAAAAATTTCAGATTTTACCTATTATAAATAGAAGGTCAAACTTAATTTTTCCCGACCCGTTCTTTTCCAAAAAATTCTGTCTTTTTTCCGCACCGCATAAAAAAAGCCGCCTATCAGCAGCTTTTCTTACACGGTTTTATTCTGCTTAATACAGTTCAATGTGAACCGGAATTCCATTCTCGTACTGCATCGCCGGTTCGCCGAGGATCAGCGGGCGGAGGTATGCCATCATCTCCTCTGTCACATCGTGTCCGTCCTCTGTGATCCAGGAAAGCGGTACTTTCTTTTCTTTGTTTGCCACTTCCGATACCGGAACGGATGTGTACTCCACGCGGTAAGGATCGGCAGAGATTCTCCGGATCGATGCCATCTGTCCTCCCTGCTTTTCGAGTGCGCACTGGCAGGCTTTCATGCCGAGCATACGGGACTCTTCAAGATCGGTCGCACTCGCAAGATGGGCCGCGCACCGCTGCATCAGGTTCAGCTCAATGGATCTTACCTTACAGCCGATGCGGTCACGCACCAGCTCCTCAAGTACCTTGGCGGAACCTGCGATGTAGCTGTGCCCGAACTGATCCTGTGCATCACTCTGCACCTGCTCGGACACGTAGCGGCCCTCGCTGTCGTGAATGCCCTCGCTGATTGCAACCAGAACGCTGTCCTTCTGTTCCAGTTTTTCCTGCACATCTTTTAAAAACTGCTCGGTGTCAAACGCCGGCTCGCAGAGATAAATCAAATTCGGTCCCTCTCCGCCGTTGACGCGGGACAGAGCAGACGCTGCAGTCAGCCATCCGGCATTTCTTCCCATAACCTCCACGATCGTAACTGCCTTTTTCTCATAGACGTGGCAGTCTCTTTCCAGCTCGGCAAAGGTTGCTGCCAGATATTTTGCCGCGGAGCCAAAGCCCGGGCAGTGATCCGTTCCGACGAGGTCGTTGTCGATCGTCTTTGGTGCGCCGACAACAAACACATCCTCCACACCGTTCTCTTTGCAGTATTTTGACAGCTTGTCTACGGTATCCATCGAATCATTTCCGCCGATATAGATAAAATAACGGATTTCATGTCTGCGAAAAATCCGGAGAATCTCTTCAAAATCCTCTGTATTCTCTTTCGGGTCCCCCAGTTTGTAACGGCAGGAACCAAGCGCCGCCGCCGGTGTCTGCATCAGAAGTGAGATTTTTTCTGCTGAATCCAGTTGTTTCCCAAGGTCAAGAAATTTTTCTGCGAGCACGCCTTCAATTCCATTTACTGCACCATAAATATGATCTACTTTTCCGGACAGCACCGCACAGGAAACAACTCCTGCCACCGTTGCATTGATCGCCGCGGTCGGACCGCCGGACTGCGCTACTAACAGATTTCGCATATGATTTTCCTCCATCTATTTACACTGTTTTCTATTTTTCACGAAACTACTTTCGTGCCATTCTATAGCGTACCATATTTTTTGCTTTCCGTACACCCTGTTTCGCGTTTCCGGAAAAAGCCTGTAGACTTTCACAATGGATCTGTAAGTTTCCTGTTTTTTTCTTGCAGGATTGCTCTTGAAAAGCTATAATAGAAGCAATGTCCACGAAAAGGATGCAGAAAAATATGCGATTCATCACCAAAAAAACAGGAGGTTTTTCCATGCAGACCAAGCAAGACGGCCGCCTCGGCACCGAAAAAATCGGGAAACTGATGCTCGAGCTGGCCCTTCCCTCTGTCCTCGCACAGATTGTAAATGTACTTTATAACATTGTAGACCGCATCTATATCGGCCGGATTCCCGATGTCGGTTCTTTAGCGCTTACCGGTGTCGGCGTCACATTTCCGATTATCACCATCATCTCCGCATTCGCCGGATTTGCAAGCGGAGGCGGTGCCCCCCTTGCTGCAATCGCACTCGGACAGAAAAACCGGGAACGCGCAGAAAAGATCCTCGGAAGTTCTACTTCCCTGCTGCTCTTTTTCTCTGTTCTTCTGATGGCATTTTTCTTTGTTTTTCAGACACCGCTTCTGTACCTCTTCGGCGCAAGTGACAACACGATCGGATATGCTTCCACGTATATTTCGATTTATCTTGTCGGAACTGTATTTGTTGAACTATCTGTCGGACTGAATACCTTTATCAGCTGTCAGGGACACGCGCGCACGGCGATGTGTTCCGTCCTCATCGGCGCGGTTGTCAACATCGGCCTTGACCCGGTTTTCATCTTCGTTCTTCACATGGGTGTTTCCGGTGCCGCACTCGCTACCATTCTCTCCCAGGCATTGAGTGCCGCATGGGTTCTGCGGTTCCTTACCTCGAAAGAATCAGGCATCCGCCTTTCCCCGCGCACGATGAAGCCGGATTTTGCTATTTTAGGCTCTGTCATGGCGCTCGGCATCTCGCCGTTTATCATGTCCGCAACGGAAAGTGCCATCACCATCGTCATGAACCACGGACTGCAGACGTACGGCGGCGATCTTTATGTCGGCTCGATGACCATTCTCCAGTCGGTGCTGCAGCTGATTTTCGTACCAGTCAACGGCTTCACAAACGGTGTGCAGCCGATCATCAGCTACAACTTTGGTGCCGGCCAGTTTGACCGCGTCCGCCAGACGATCCGGCGCATGATCGCCATCACGTTTACCGCTGCTTTCGTCTACGTTGTGTTCGCGATGCTCCGCCCGGCTCTTTTTGCCGGCCTTTTCACCACAGATCCGGAGCTGATTGCTATTGTGGTAAAAGTGCTTCCGGTCTACATTGCCGGCATGGCAATTTTCGGTCTGCAGAGCGGTGTACAGAGTTCCTTCCTCGGTCTTGGCCAGGCGAAGATTTCTCTTTTTATCGCACTGCTCCGGAAAGTCATTCTTCTGATCCCGCTCGCACTCATTCTGCCGCATTTCTTCGGCGTTATGGGCGTTTACTATGCGGAACCGATCGCAGATGTATGCTCTGTTGTCACTGCCGTTACGCTGTTCCTCTGCAATATCCGGAAAATTCTTTCGAAGGAAACTCTTGCAAAGGTGACTCATACCGAAGCGTGACAGAAAAGGCGCTCTGCGACCTGTTCCATGCACCATCTATAATCAATTTTTTCAATCGTTTCGGCGGCGTAGACGGGATATTCCGCGAGAAGTATTCCATCCATCGAGTACGTCACCGAACCGACCTTTTCTCCTTTCTTTACCGGGGCTTCGATGAGCTCCGGTAAAAAAATGTCTTTTTTCGGTATTTCTGTCTCTTTTAAGAGAACAGGAAGCGACCGCGCCGGGTCAAGCGCCGGGCTTACAAGGCTAAGACTGGCGCTGCTCTTCGTCTGCAGCAGGCCGTCATAAACACCGTCTGTTACTTCTATCCGTCCCGGCTTCCAGCTGTGGTCCAGCACATCCCGGTACGTATACGATTCCAGCCCGTAATTTAAAAGTTTTGCGGCATCCGCCCATTTGTAATTTTTGTGATTGGGCCAGCCGCATGCAAGCAGTGTTACAATCAGGCACTTCCCGTCCCGTTCCAGTGCTCCCGTGTAGCAATATCCCGCTTTTGCCGTAAAACCGGTTTTTCCGGAAATGGCTCCCTCCATCTGATCCAGCAGGGCATTGTGGTTGTAGCAGTTGAACATATTTTTCTTTTCGAGATCCCAGAACGTGTAGGATCTCGTCTGCGTCACGGCAAGAAATTCGGTGGCTTTCGGTGAAGTTTTAATACAGTAGCGCATGATCCGCGCCAGATCAGCCGCGGTCGTATGGTGGTCCCCGCCTGCATCGGAAGCATCAAGACCGTTTGGGGTCACAAAATGTGTATCCGTACAGCCGATTGCAGCGGCTTTTTCGTTCATAAGCGCGGCAAAACCCTCTATGCTTCCGCCGATGGTCTCTGCGATCATCACCGCCGCATCGTTGTGTGATTCCAGCATCAGGGAATATAATAGATCGCCAAGCAGAAACTGCTCGCCCTCGTACACACCGAGATGGACTTTCGGTGCCGCTGCCGCCTGGGCAGATGCTGTCGCAACGGTCTCTTCCTCTCCGTTTTCCAGCGCCAGAATGCACGTCATAATTTTGGTCGTGCTCGCCATCGCCATCGGATCCGTCTCGCGTTTTCCAAAGAGCACACGACCGGTATCTCCGTCCATCAGACATGCTGCTGTTGCAAACAGCTGATTCGGCTCACTCTCCTGCTCGGCAGCAGCCGCAGGCAAACTTCCAAAAATCAGAAGCAGGATTCCCAGAAAAAATCCCGCCCTGTTTCTTCTTTTTCTGGTCAAACTCCAGTCCCCCTTTGTTGTTTTTCTTTCAAATAAATCTTTAAAATGGAAAAGCCGGTCACGCTTTTGGGGCCGGTTTTTGTCTGCTTCATCTTCATTATATGAGATTCCCTGTAAAATCATGGTAAAAATTCACAAAGTTATTGACACCACGATTGATATCCTGTATAATTCCCCGTGGTTGTATAGAATTACTAAACTTCTTGTTTATTTTTACTGAGATTTCCTGAGAATCTTATTTCCGGAAAAATCCCGGTAAGGATGCAGCATACAGAAAGGATTTTTTATGGAAATCGGAAAGAAAATCAGGGAACTGCGCATGCGCAAGGGTCTGACACAGGAAGAACTGGCGGATCGTAGCGAGCTGTCAAAGGGATTTATCTCCCAGCTCGAAAACGACGTGACTTCTCCTTCCATTGCCACACTCGTTGATGTACTGACGTGCCTCGGAACGGATTTAAAAACGTTTTTCGGGGAGGAACAGGACAATCAGGTTGTCTTCTGTGAAGAAGATTACTTCGTAAAAACCGACGAAGCGCAGGGCAATGAAATCGCATGGATCATTCCGAACGCGCAGAAAAACAGAATGGAGCCAATCCGGCTGACGCTGCAGAGCGGCGCCTGCACAGAGATTGATTCGCCGCACGAAGGTGAAGAATTCGGCTACGTACTTTCCGGCCGTGTCCTCGTTCATCTCGGGGACGAGTGCCATAAGGCGAAGAAAGGCGAGAGCTTTTACTACCCCGCCTCCTGTAACCACTATCTGGAAAACCCGGGCAAAACGCCCGCTGTCATTCTCTGGATCAGTTCACCGCCTTATTTTTAGATTTCCGCACCGCGTGATTTTCACGAAAAACGGTGCTCCAAAATAAACAACCCGAAAGGAGCATTTTACACATGAGTACCAAATTACTTGATCTGGTCAATATCACAAAATCGTACGACGGAGTTACCATTCTGGATGATCTGAATCTTTATATCCGTGAAAACGAATTTCTTACTCTCCTTGGCCCGAGCGGCTGCGGAAAAACAACGACTTTACGTATTCTCGGCGGTTTTGAGACGCCGGATGCCGGAAAGGTTTTATTTAACGGACAGGATATCACCCAGCTTCCGCCGAACAAACGCCAGTTAAATACGGTGTTCCAGAAATATGCTCTTTTCACGCATATGACGATTGCGGAAAACATCGCTTTTGGGCTGAAAATCAAGGGAAAATCCAAAGCATATATCGACGACAAAATCAAATACGCCTTAAAACTCGTCAACCTCGAGGGATACGAGAACCGCTCCCCGGCGCTTCTCTCCGGCGGCCAGCAGCAGCGAATCGCTATTGCGCGCGCAATTGTCAACGAGCCGAAGGTTCTGCTTCTTGATGAGCCGCTCGGTGCGCTCGACTTAAAGCTCCGACAGGATATGCAGTACGAGCTGATCCGCCTGAAAAACGAGCTTGGCATCACTTTCGTCTACGTTACCCACGATCAGGAAGAAGCCCTTACGATGTCCGACACGATCGTTGTCATGAACCAGGGATATATCCAGCAGATCGGTACACCGGAGGATATTTACAATGAGCCGCAGAACGCATTCGTTGCAGACTTCATCGGCGACAGCAACATTCTTGACGGTATTATGATTGAGGACCGCCTCGTCGAGATTCTCGGCGCGAAATTCGAGTGCGTCGATGTCGGATTCGGCAAAAACAAGCCTGTCGATGTTGTAATCCGTCCGGAGGATATTGACCTGGTAAAACCGGAGGAAGGCACAATCCGCGGACGTGTGACGCACCTGATCTTCAAAGGCGTCCACTACGAGATGGAAGTCGCCGTCAACGGCTTCGAACTTCTCGTTCACTCCACCGATCTGTTCCCGGTCGGACAGGAAGTCGGCATTCACGTCGATCCGTTCGATATCCAGATTATGAACAAACCGGAATCCGAAGATGAGGAGGCGGCAGCCATTGAAGAGTAATAAATTAAAGAAATGGCTGGCAGCACCGTATGCCGTCTGGGCTGCCGGTTTCATCATCATCCCGCTGATCCTGATTCTCTACTATGCGTTCACCGGGGAAGAAGGCGGCTTTACCCTTTCGAATTTCGCCTACGTTGCGACGAAGGAAAACATCAAGGCACTCGGCCTGGCGCTGTGGCTGTCGCTTCTTAGCACCGCGCTCTGTCTTTTGCTTGCCTATCCGCTTGCCATGATTCTGGCAAACCGGAATGTCAATCAGACCAGCTTTATTGTGCTGATCTTCATTCTCCCGATGTGGATGAATTTTCTGCTCCGTACACTTGCATGGCAGACACTGCTTGAGAAAAACGGCGTCATCAACAGCATCCTCGCGTTTTTCCATCTACCTGGCATTTCCATCATCAATACGCCGGGAGCGATCATTCTCGGTATGGTGTACAACTTCCTGCCGTTTATGGTTCTGCCGATCTACAATGTTCTGATTAAGATCGACCGTGATGTCATCAACGCAGCAAGGGACCTCGGAGCAAACAGTGTGCAGACGTTTCTGAAAGTAACGCTGCCGCTCACCACGCCGGGTATCGTAAGCGGTATTACCATGGTATTCATCCCGGCGCTTACAACCTTTGTTATTTCCGACCTGCTCGGCGGAAGCAAGATCCTTCTGATCGGAAACGTCATCGAGCAGGAGTTCAAACAGACCAACAACTGGAATGCCGGAAGTGCACTCTCCACAGTCCTGATGATCTTCATCATCCTGTCGATGGTTCTGATGAACAAATACGATAAAGACGGGGAGGGAACGGCATTTTGAGAAAGAAACTGGAAAAAATTTACATGGCGCTCATTTTTATTCTTCTGTATGCGCCGATTGTCACCCTTGTGGTGCTCTCCTTTAATGCTTCAAAAACGCGTGCCAAATGGGGCGGCTTTACCCTGCACTGGTACCGCTCACTGTTTGCCAATACAGAGATCATGAATGCGCTGTATACGACACTGATCATCGCGCTTCTTGCCTCTGCGATTGCGACTGTGCTTGGAACGCTTGCGTGCATCGGCATCAACAGCATGTCGAAAAAGAGCCGGACGGTTTTCATGGGCATCACCAATATTCCGATGCTGAACGGTGAGATCGTCATGGGTATCTCGCTGATGCTGCTCTTTATCATCTGCCGCATTCAGCTTGGATTCGGTACCATTCTGATGGCACATATTACGTTCAATGTTCCTTACGTTATCCTGAGCGTTATGCCGAAATTAAAGCAGACGAACAAATCGACGTACGAGGCAGCTCTCGATCTTGGTGCCTCTCCGCTGTATGCATTCTGGAAAGTTATCTTCCCGGACATCATGCCGGGCGTTGTTTCGGGCTTTCTGCTCTCCTTTACGATGTCCCTCGATGATTTCGTTATCACCTACTTCACCAAGGGACCGGGCGTTGATACGCTCTCCACAAAGATTTATGCCGAAGTCCGCAAGGGAATCAAGCCGGAGATGTACTCGCTCTCCACGATTCTTTTCGTCACCGTACTGCTTCTGCTGCTCCTTGTGAATGTGAATCCTTCTCCGAAGGAAGAAAAAGAGGAGGCAAAAGAGCGTGAGGCTATGGCGAAGAAGGGCATCCGTTTCCGCATCACGAAACGTGTGGTCTTCCGCCGGATTCTTCCGATCGCCATGGTGCTTGTCATCGGCGGCGGCGGTATTTACTACGGAAGCCAGAATGCTTCAGCCGGCGGCTCCCAGCAGCTGATTGTGTACAACTGGGGCGAATATATGGATTCTGATGTCATCGATATCTTTGAGGAAGAAACCGGTATCCACGTTGTTTACGAGGAGTACGAGACGAACGAAATCATGTATCCGAAGATCAAATCCGGTGCGATTTCCTACGATCTTGTCTGCCCGTCCGACTATATGATTCAGAAGATGATCCAGAACGATCTGCTGCAGCCGATCAACTTTGACCATATTCCGAACGCTTCCAACATTGGAGATATGTACTACGAGACTTCCGAGCAGTTCGACCCGGGCAATCTCTACTCGATCCCGTACTGCTGGGGAACAGTTGGTATTCTGTACAACAAAAAAATGGTATCCGAGCCGATCGACTCCTGGTCTGTTCTGTGGGATACCAATTACCGCGACAGCATTCTGATGCAGGACAGCGTGCGCGATGCGTTTGCTGTTGCTTTAAAGGATCTGGGATACTCCTTAAACTCCACCAATATCAAGGAGCTGACGGAGGCGAAGGATCTGCTTGTGACACAGAAACCGCTCGTGCAGGCGTACGTTGTGGATCAGGTGCGTGACAAGATGATCGGAAATGAGGCGGCTATCGGTGTTATTTACTCCGGTGAAGCTATCTACACGAAGCGTGAAAACCCGGATCTGGAATACGTTGTTCCAAAAGAAGGCTCCAACGTCTGGATCGATTCCTGGTGCATTCCAAAAGATGCGCAGCATGTCGAGAACGCAGAGAAATTCCTGAATTTCCTCTGCCGGCCGGACATCGCACTGAAAAACTTTGAGTATATTACCTACTCTACGCCGAATGATGCGGCGCGTGAACTGATTGAGGATGACGATATCCGAAACAGTGAAGTCGCCTTCCCGGATGAGGAAACGCTTGCACGGTGCGAAACCTTTACGTATCTTGGCGATGATGCCGATGAGGTTTACAACCAGCTGTGGCGTGAAGTAAAATCAAATTAAAGATCTGCTTTCGGGCAAAAAAAGATCCCGGTCAGGAATTCTCAGGAAAGATTCCTGCCGGGATTTTTCTGTTCTTACTGCTGCTCTCAAAAGTCTGTTTTAATCAAAATTGTGGTCAAAGCGCGGGGAAAGCGTTCCGTTTCCATGGAGCACTTCATCCAGCTTTACAAGCTCCTGCGGCGCCTCTGCAAGCGCTCTTTCGTACAGATGGACAAGATTCCGTGTGCCCGCTTCGCATTCCTTCTGCGGCCTTCCAGGCATCACACGGCCGCCCATCGAATCGTAGCAGCCGACCAGTTTCATCGCTCCAAGAAGAAGGCTTCTTACCGCACTGCTGCGGCAGATCGTGATTCTCGTCCAGAGCTTCATGCCCTTCAGGCATTCGACGATTTCCGTCTCTTCGATTTCCGGAAAACAGCGGTGGATCACCTTGTTGCCGTCGATGTGCGGGCAGATCGGCGATGCCGGACGGTATACAAGCGGATCGAGGCCGTCCTCCAGCATGAAGTACTGGTCAAGGCTCGTCTCAATCTTTGCATGGGAAATTCCAGTGTGATCCACAAATTTCCCGATATACGGATGACACGTCGAATCGAGAAGGTAATGGCAGGCAAAGCCTAACAGATACGCTTCCATCGCCTCTGACGGGCTCTGCTGATACTTTTTCACCTCATCCCCGAACAGAACGGAAGCCGTCTGCTCATGCAGAAACGTTCCGTAATCAGACACACGGTTTTTCGAGAACGGATGGTAATAAAAGAAGATATCCGGCCCGTGCAGTCCGATCAGATACAGTTTTTTGTTTTCTCGAATGATCTTTTTCAAATTTGCCGGAAGCTGTTCATAGACTTCTCTTCCGAATCTGTCGTGTGCGTACGTAGTAGGCATATCGGTATCTCCCTTCTTTTTTCTCCTGCCGGATCAGACATCCAGCTTGATCTGCATTTCCTCTTCCACTTCTGCGCGGAAGTCCTCCATCTTGACCGGACTGATCTCCGGCAGATTGTCGGTGGAATCGACGCCGAAGTTCCGCAGGAATTCTTCGGTCGTGCCGAACACAATCGGACGGCCCGGCGCGTCGAGGCGGCCAAGCTCCTGCACCAGATTGTACTCCACCAGTTTGTTGACCGCGTGATCGCTCTTGACGCCGCGGATCTTGTCGATCTCCTGCTTCGTGACCGGCTGCTTGTAGGCAATGATCGAGAGGGTCTCCATCATGACGTCGGTCAGAACCGCCTTTTTCGGCTGCATGGCGATGTTGACAAGATAATCATAATATTCCTGTTTCGTGCACATCTGATACGCATTTTCAAGCTCCACGATGTGGATGCCGCGGTCTTTCGTATTATATTTTTCCACCATATGGTTCAGAATCCTGCGGGTCGTCTCCGTGTCATGGCCGATCGCTTTTGCAATCCTTCCCAGCTCCACGGAATCTCCCATCGCAAAAAGGACTGCCTCGATGGCTGCTTCCGCCTCCTCGACCGAAGAGGGGCGTCTTGCCTCACCCGGGGCAGTTTCTTTATTCCTGTTCTGTTCTTCCATCTGTCTTGTCCTCACTGTCTGTCTCGTCTGTATACGGCACAACTACGGTGTCTTCATCCTCCAGGGATTCAATCAGGATATCCCCGAAAAGCTCCTCCTGGCTGATCCGGATTTTGCCGGTTTTCATCAGCTCCAGGATTGCAAGGAAGGTGACAATCACATGCACCTTGCCCGGCTGGGATTCCAAAAGGTCGCGGAAGCTGAAGCGGCGTTTTTTAACAGCAAACTGCTCGACATACGTCATCTTGTCCGGCAGGCTGACCTCTTCTTTTTCGATCTTTCCGAACTTGCTTCGGATCGGGTCGATCTTGTCCTCCTGGCGCTTTAAAATCATTTTATAGATCGTATGGAGCTTCGCGAGAGAAATCTGCGAGAGGAGTTCGGAGGTGTCGACCGGCGTCCTGTACTCCAGCACTTCTCTTGGAAGCGTCGGTTCCTTGTACACGGAACGGCTCGCCTCGTTCATGCGGTCACGCAGCTCGTACGACATGTACTTGTACATTTTGTACTCTAAAAGCTGCTGCACCAGCTCGGCTCTCGGGTCCTCTTCCTCGCCTTCCTCATTCACTTCTTTCGGAAGCAGCATGCGGCATTTGATATCCAGAAGCGTCGCCGCCATGACCATGAACTCGCTCATGATGTCGAGGTCTTCCCGCTCCATCTGATGAATGTATTCCAGATACTGGTCCGTAATCTCTACAATGGGGATATCGTAAATATCTATTTTGTTTTTATCGATCAGGTGAAGAAGAAGGTCCAGCGGTCCTTCAAACACCGGAAGCTTTACTGGTATCGCCATGTGCTCTGTTCTCCCTTACGGTTTCCCGATATCTGTAATAATCAATTCTCTTCTGTTCCAGATGCGGACCGGAATGGTGTGTTCGCCCGTTCCTGCACTGATGATCTGGCAGGTGCCGCCCGTCAGGAACAGCCCGCGGCAGTTTTTCGAAAAAAGGCGGAAATCCGGCGTCACAAGCCCCCGGTGCGCGCCAAGGCCCACCACGCCGCCGTGATAATGGCCGGAAAGCGTCAGATCGGCTCCATATGATGCATAGGAGCTGCGGTAGGCAGGGTGATGCGCCAGCAGAATGCCGTAGCGCGCCGGATCCGGCTTTCCAAGGTGGTCCGTCAGTTCCGAAACCGGCAGCGGTCCGCGGTAAAAGCGGTTGTAATAGGTGCGGTCCATGGCATAGCCGTAGATCCGGACCGGACAGCCGCTGATGGTAAGATCCTCCGTCTCATTTTCCAGATAGCAGATTCCTGTCTTTTTCAGGCGCTCCCGGAGCTTTTCATACAGATCGCCATACTGTTCCGGGTACAGCTTCAGACGGTATTCGTGGTTTCCGCAGCCATAGATTACCTGGTATTCCTCCGCAAGACGTTCCGCGAAACTCAGACCCGGGTCGAGGTTCTCCCCCGGCTTTGCCACAATCTGGTCCCCGCCGATGATGACAAGATCCGGAGCCGCCTCATCAATGGCTGCCTTTAACACCGTGTTGTCCGGGCCGAACTCCATATTGTGAAGATCACTGATAAACGCCAGACGAAAACCGTTTCCTTCCGGAAATTTTCCGTTTGACGAAAGTTTGTAATAGGTCGTTGTAAATTTTCTCATACCGTTCATTATACTTGATTTTTCGGTGTATGACAACCCGTTTTCCCTGCTGTTTATAAGCCCAGTGCCTGTTTTGCCAGCTGATCGGCTTTTTCGTTGTAGGTGACGCCGGTGTGCCCCTTTACTTTGCAGAAGCGGATCGCAACTTTGGCCGATGCCAGATCGTAAAAATTCCGGTAATCGATGGTTCCCTGTTTTTTCGCCTGCCATTCTCTCGTACACCAGCTTGCGATTCCCTGGTAATCGTGATAGATGGCCAGCTCCGGAATATCATGTGTCAGGCAGTAAGCCATGGCCAGCTCTGCGCCCTTGATCTCGCCTGCCACATTCCGCATGGAGACGAGATCCGGGGCACTGTATTCTTCTGCAAGATTCAGCTCTTTTCCGTCCAGGAAGAGGACCACACCGCAGGAGAACTTTCCGAGCGCATGCTGATAGCTTCCATCCACGTATGCGACGGCGCTCCTGCCGACACCGGCGTATTCCGGGTCTTCGCATGGTTTTTCCGCCAGAATCAGGTGTTCCCAGTCCCAAGAAGAAGGATCGAGTGCTGCCGTGCTCTGTACTGCCTTTCGTTCCGGGGCAGCGGAATACGTTCCTTTTGTTTCCCGCAGCAATGGTTCCGGCATTTTACCGCCGCCCAGAAAGGCCTCTGCCTCCTCCAGACGCTCAAATCCCTTGTAAATTGCGCCAGGATAACCGTGTACCTGCGCTTTGCACGCATCCCATGTCCGGTAGATGCCCGGAACCTTTCCCTGTTTTACCGCATAGTAATTTTTCTTTGCCATGTTTTTCTCCTTTTCGCGCATGATACTCCGGCTTTATGCCGTCCCAAGAAAATATTGTTTCATCGTACATCCGAACAGATCCCACATGCCGGCTCTTGCCACGTCTGATCCATATAAAATCGCAACGGAACCAAGTTCCTCACCGTCTGCTTTGTAAACAACTCTTCCGGCACACTCGCCTTTCTGGATAGGGGCCTGCACCTCTTCCGGCAGTTCCATCGTTTTTTCCACTTCACCAATCACCGTCCCGCCCGTCGTAAGATAGCGGAATTCTTCCGCATATTCCAGTTCTGCCGTATCCTGCTTTCCATAAACAACCGAAAGTTCCGGCAGGGGATCGCGTTCCCGGTCTATGTAGATACTGCAGGACGAAAACCCATACTGGAACAGTGACGCTGCATCTGCAAACCGCACCTTGTAGTCCGGTGCTCCCATCACGACTGCCAGCATCGTCAGATCATTTTTCTTCGCCACTGCCGAGACGCAGTACTTCGCCTTCGAGGTGCTTCCTGTTTTCAGTCCCACACAGCCCTCATAGCCGCGGATCAGCTTATTTGTATTGGTGAGGGTGAATGGTTTGCTTCCCTTCTGTGTGACATGCGTAATCTCTTCCATCCAGATAGAGGAATAGTTCAGGATCTGCGGAAAGCGCTCGATCAGCTCCCGCGACATTTTCGCCACATCTGCCGCTGTCGTGTAATGGCCGTCGGAATCCGTGAGGCCGCAGCAGTCCTCAAACTTCGTGTCGTTCATGCCGAGTTCTTTTGCTTTCTGGTTCATCCGGCTGACGAACTCGCTTTCTGTCCCCGCAATATGCTCTGCCATCGCCACGGATGCATCGTTTCCCGAAGCAACAACAATACACTTGATCATCGTCTCGACGGTCTGCTTTTCGCCCTCTTCCAGAAAGACCTGGGACCCGCCCATACTTCTGGCGTGCGCACTCGTCGTCACCTCGTCGGTCAGCTGGAGCGTCCCTTTTTCGAGCTCTTCAAAAATCAGAAGCAGCGTCATGATTTTTGTGATGCTCGCCGGGCTTCGCTGTTCCGACGCATTTTTCTCGTACAGAACAGTTCCGGTCTGTGCCTCCATCAAAAGAACAGACGGCGAAGCCAGCCCAAGGTCCGTTGTCATCTCCGGTGCTGTCTCCTCCGTCTCTTCTGTTTTCTGTTCCGTTGTTTCGTTCTGCTGCTTGTCGGAAGATTCTCCATTCTGCTCTGCCGCAGTCACTTTCAAGGGCGCTGCAAGAAGCGCCAGGATCATCAGCAGGCTCCAGACGATATTTCGTGTTCTTCTCTTCATATTCCCCCGAAACATCTGCTCTTTCTTCCCTACAGGCTATGCAGACGACCGCAGAACTATGCTGTCTGTTCCGTTTACAGCAGCGGTGCCAGAAACTTCAGCGCACCGCGGAGTGCACGGACTGCAAAATTTTTCTTTCGGCAGTAGTCCATATTGATCTGCTCACACTGTTCAAACGTGGTCAGCGCATCCTCTTTTACCTGGGCAACCGCACTGCTGCCGTACATCCAGACACCGCACTCAAAATGCAGGTACATGCTCCGGTAATCCATATTGATCGTTCCGACCGTCGCAACTTCATCATCACAGACAAAGCTCTTGGAATGGATAAAGCCCGGCGTATACTGGTAAATCTGAACGCCGGATTCCAGCAGGATCTCGTAATTGGCCTGCGTCAGAATATAGACAATCTTCTTATCCGGGATGCCCGGCGTTACAATCCGCACATCGACTCCGCGCTTTGCCGCCATGCAGAGAGCGGTCAGCGTCTCGTTGTCCGGAATCAGATACGGGGTAAAAATATAAAGATATTTTTTCGCCTGTGAAATAATGTTCAGATAAACATGCTCGCCTACTGTCTCTCCATCCAGCGGGGAATCGCCGTACGGCTGCACAAAACCGTCTTTTTTAAACGCTTCCTCGTGATAGATCTCCGGCCGGTATGATTCGAAATTGCATTCCATACCGGTGATTGTGCTCCACATCTGCAGAAACATCACCGTAAAACTCCATACCGCCTCACCATGCAGACAGATTCCGGAATCCTTCCAGTGGCCGAACCGCTCCTTGCGGTTAATGTATTCGTCCGCAAGATTAATGCCGCCCGTGAAAGCCGTATGACCGTCGATCACGGCAATTTTCCGGTGGTCACGGTTATTTAAAATGACATTCAGCACCGGTCGGAACTGATTGAACGCCGCACACTTGATGCCTATCTGCTGCAACGATTTATAATACTGATACGGCAGTGTCGTCACGCAGCCGAAATCATCGTAAATCAGCCGCACATCCACACCGGCGGCCGCTTTTTCCTTCAGAATCTCCAGCACCGTATCCCACAGATACCCCTCGCTGATGATGAAATATTCCATAAAAATGTAGTGTTCTGCCTTTTTGAGTTCCTCAATAAAGTGCTCAAACCATACATCTCCCAGCGGATAATACTCTGTTTCTGTGTTTTCATAAACAGGATAATGCGCATAATTGGTCAGATAGGAAGACTGCCCCGCTGCCAGAATATTTTCTTCCTCGAGCTTTTTACGCGTCTCTTCTTCCTCTCCAAGAACGCCTCCCTGCGAAAGCAGAACTGTATCGTAATGTGTACGGAATTTTCTTGCCACACTGGAATGGCCGAGAATGCCGTACAGGCAGATTCCGGTTACCGGAAGCGCCAGGATACAGACTGCCCACATCAGTTTGTAGCCAGGATTCATTTTCGGATTATTGATAATCGAAAGCACTGCAATCAGGGAAAGGATCGTGACCGCATAGTTGATGTAGACAGATTTTTCATTGAGCTGCATCATAATTCCGGCCAGCCAGCAAAATTCCAGAAGAAGTGCAACACCGATAATGACCATACGGCTGGTAAGCAGCTTCAGAATCTTTTTCACGATACGAAACAGCTTGTTTGCTATTTTGTATAAAATTCTCATTTGTCACCGCCTTGCTGTTTTGTCAAAACCTGCGACTTTAAGTTACAAGTATAAAAATCCCCGGCAAAACAGATCGCCGGGGATTTTTTGCACATTAATTATACTTACGTTTTCTGGCAGCTTCAGATTTCTTTTTACGACGAACACTTGGTTTCTCGTAATGCTCTCTTTTACGAATCTCCTGCTGAATGCCAGCTTTTGCACAGCTACGCTTAAATCTGCGTAAAGCGCTGTCCAACGTTTCGTTTTCTTTAACGATTACATTTGACATAGTCTCACACCTAACCTCCCTCCAGTTGTAGATTGTGCATAATACAACTGTATGGGTATTTTTTGCACTGTTCTTATTATACCAGAAAAATCTCGTACGTCAACAAGTTTTTTCATTTTTTTGCAAAATTTTTCCCTGCCACCTGCCTGGCTCCTTTTTCTGCCCTGCAGGCGGCAGGATTTTGTGCTGTTTTTCCTGCTTATGCTTATTGTTATGCGATCTGGCCTTCCAGTACCCCGGCAGCTTTTGCAACTGCTTCGTCGATCTTCTCCGGATTCTTTCCGCCGGCCTGTGCCATGTTCGGACGTCCACCGCCGCCGCCGCCGACAACGGCTGCCACTTCTTTGATCAGTTTTCCGGCATGTGCACCTTTCTTCATCGCATCATCGGTTACCATGGCAAGAAGGCTTACTTTGCCGTCCTTTGCAGATGCCAGAACAACAACGCCGCTTCCCAGTTTTTCTTTCAGCTGGTCGCCAAGGTCACGCAGTCCGTTCATATCGACATCCGGTACGGATGCAGCGAGAAGTTTTACACCTTTGACTTCTGTTACTTTATCCATAACATCGCCGAGCGCTTCTTTTGCCAGTTTGCTCTTTAAGGACTCATTCTCTGCCTGGAGTGCTTTTGCCTCTGCCTGCAGATGAGCGATCTTCTCGAGGAGATCTGCCGGTGTTGTCTTTAAGAGAGCTGCTGCCTCATACAGTTTCTCTTCCTGTGCTTTATAGTATGCGGTAACAGACGGTCCGGTCAGAGCTTCGATTCTGCGGACACCTGCTGCAACGCCTGCCTCAGAAACAAGCTTGAACAGTCCGATTTCAGCGGTATTCTTTACATGGGTACCACCGCAGAGCTCTTTGGAGAAGTCTCCCATGGAAACAACACGTACTTTGTCGCCGTATTTCTCACCGAACAGAGCCATCGCGCCGGATTTCTTTGCTTCCTCAGTATCCATGATGTCGGTTACAACCGGGATCTGCTCCTGAATCTTTTCATTTACCAGATTCTCAACTTTTTCCAGTTCTTCCGGTGTCATAGCCTGGAAGTGGGCAAAGTCGAAACGGAGTCTGGTCGGGGTTACGAGAGAACCTTTCTGCTCTACGTGTGCACCGAGAACAGTCTTTAATGCCTTCTGCAGAAGGTGTGTTGCGCTGTGGTTCTTCTCGGTATTTTTTCTTGCCTCTTCGTTGACCTGAAGCGTAACTTCCTCGCCGTTTGAAATCATACCGGATTTCATGACACCGACGTGGCCGTATTTTCCGCCGCGGAGTTTGATGGTATCTTCCACTTCGAATACACCATTTGCTCCTTTGATGATACCGCAGTCGCCTTCCTGACCGCCCATGGTAGCGTAGAACGGAGTTTTCTCTACGAAAATGGTTCCCTTCTGGCCTTCCATCAGAGAGTCTGCAATCTCAGTCTCTGTCGTCAGAACGGTTACTTTGGAGGTATCCTCCAGATGATCGTATCCGGTAAATTCAGTTGTTACGGACGGGTCGATCTCATCGTAAACGGTTGCATCAGCGCCCATGTAGTTTGTTACTTCACGGCTCGATCTTGCACGCTCTCTCTGCTCTTCCATTGCTGCATGGAAGCCGTCCTCGTCAATGCCGTAGCCTTTTTCCTCGAGGATCTCTTTTGTCAGATCCAGCGGGAATCCGTAGGTATCGTACAGTTTGAACGCATCCTGTCCGTCCAGAACTTTTTTGCCTTCGCTCTGCATTTTTTCTTCGAGCTCGGAGAGGATATGAAGTCCCTGGTCGATGGTTTTGTTGAACTGGGTCTCCTCGTTGTTCAGAACGTTGAGGATGAAGTCTTTTTTCTCTTCAAGTTCCGGATATCCGTCTTTGGAGCCTTCGATTACGCTTGCGGAAAGGCGGGCAAGGAACAGTCCGTCAATGCCAAGCAGACGGCCATGACGTGCTGCACGGCGGATCAGACGGCGCAGTACGTAGCCTCTTCCTTCATTGGTCGGCATGATTCCGTCGGAAATCATGAATGTTGCGGAACGGATATGGTCTGTGATAAGGCGGATGGAAACATCGGTCTCATGATCTTTCTCATACTCTTTTCCGGAGATCTCGCATACTTTGTTGCGGAGTGCCTGAATGGTGTCGACATCGAAGATGGAATCTACATCCTGTACGACAACGGCCAGACGCTCAAGTCCCATACCGGTGTCGATGTTCTTCTGGATCAGGTCGGTGTAGTGGCCCTCGCCGTCGTTGTTGAACTGGCTGAATACGTTGTTCCATACTTCCATGTAGCGGTCGCACTCGCAGCCAACGGTACATCCCGGTTTGCCGCAGCCGTATTTCTCTCCGCGGTCGTAATAAATCTCAGAACACGGACCGCACGGACCTGCGCCATGCTCCCAGAAGTTGTCCTCTTTTCCAAAACGGAAAATACGTTCTGCCGGGATGCCGATCTCTTTGTTCCAGATATCAAATGCTTCATCATCGTCCTGATAGATGGATGGGTACAGACGATTCGGATCGAGCCCTACTACCTGTGTTAAAAACTCCCAGGACCATGCGATTGCTTCGTGTTTGAAATAATCACCGAAGGAAAAGTTTCCGAGCATCTCAAAGAAGGTGCCGTGACGGGCTGTTTTTCCTACGTTTTCAATATCGCCGGTACGGATACATTTCTGGCATGTTGTTACTCTTCTTCTCGGCGGAATCTCTGCGCCTGTGAAGTAAGGTTTCAGCGGAGCCATACCGGAGTTGATCAGTAAAAGACTTTTATCGTTGTGTGGAATCAACGAAAAACTCTTCATAGCAAGATGTCCTTTGCTCTCGAAGAACTCAAGAAACATCTTTCGTAATTCGTTTACGCCATATTTTTCCATGACTGTTTGTCCTCCAAATAATTCAGTGTGTCCCGGAATTTCTTCCGGGAATCCATTCTTTTATAATAGCACACTTAATTATTTAACGCAAATTTTTTTGAAATTCTTCTTTCCTTTTTTCAGAACGATACCGTCCTCGCCGAAGGCTGCTTTTTCTACGGCATATTTCGGATCTGTAATTTTCTCACCATCTACGGATACACCGCCCTGCTCTACGGCACGGCGTCCTTCGTTTCTGGTCTTTGCAAGCTCTGCTTTGACAAGAAGGGTTACGATATCGATTTTATCGTCCGTGAAATCCTCTGCAGAAATTTCACTGGTCGGCATATGCTCGGAGCTTCCGGTAGAGAATACGGCACGTGCGCCTTCCTGCGCTTTCTTTGCTTCTTCCTCGCCGTGTACCATGGAGGTCAGCTCGTAAGCCAGAATCTCTTTTGCCTCGTTCAGCTTGCTTCCTTCCCAGGAATCCATCTCATCGATCTGCTCAAGCGGCAGGAAGGTCAGCATACGGATGCATTTTAAAACATCGGCATCGTCTACGTTTCTCCAGTACTGGTAGAAATCGAACGGGCTGGTCTTGTTCGGATCGAGCCATACAGCGTTTCCTGCAGTTTTGCCCATCTTCTTGCCCTGGGAATCGGTCAGAAGAGTGATGGTCATCGCATACGCATCTTTTCCAAGTTTACGACGGATCAGCTCGGTTCCTCCCAGCATGTTGGACCACTGGTCATCGCCGCCGAACTGCATGTTGCAGCCGTATTTCTGGAACATGTGATAGAAGTCGTAGCTCTGCATGATCATGTAGTTGAACTCCAGGAAGGAAAGACCTTTTTCCATACGCTGTTTGTAGCACTCTGCACGGAGCATGTTGTTGACGCTGAAGCATGCACCTACCTCACGGAGCAGCTCTACATAGTTCAGGTTCAGCAGCCAGTCTGCGTTGTTGAGCATCATAGCTTTTCCCTCGCCGAACTCGATGAAACGCTCCATCTGACGTTTGAAGCA
>NZ_CDRRUH010000026.1:0-38852 GCF_977045365.1 Fusicatenibacter sp. | reverse complement strand
TGTCTCAGTCCCAATGTGGCCGGTCGCCCTCTCAGGCCGGCTACTGATCGTCGGTTTGGTGGGCCGTTACCCCGCCAACTGCCTAATCAGACGCGGGCCCATCCCATACCACCGGAGTTTTTCACACAAAGCCATGCAGCTTCGTGCGCTTATGCGGTATTAGCAGCCGTTTCCAGCTGTTATCCCCCGGTATGGGGCAGGTCACCCACGCGTTACTCACCCGTCCGCCGCTCAGTCAGTCAAGAATCAATCCGAAGAAATCAACTTAACTGCTTCGCTCGACTTGCATGTGTTAAGCACGCCGCCAGCGTTCATCCTGAGCCAGGATCAAACTCTCTGATAAAATGTTTGTTCCAAGTTCAAAATCAACATACTAGCTAATTTATCCCTTTTACTGTTTTAAAGGATCTTTCGATCGTTTTGAATTACTTATTCAGAACTTTCGAGGATGTGTTTCATTGTTTAATTATCAAGGATCTTTGCTGCTCCGACTCGGATCAGCTCGTTTATTTTACCACAGAACTTTTCGTTTGTCAAGAACTTTTTTGAAGTTTTTTTAACTTCTTCGCCGTTCTTTCGATCAGCAACTCGTTTATTTTATCAAACTCATTCGCTTTTGTCAAGAACTTTTTTAATTTATTTTTTGGATTAGTTTTTTCAAACCTATCACCAACTCTGCTATCTTATCAGATGTGAAGCTGTTTGTCAAGAACTTTTTCCACAAAAAATATCATTTTGTTTTTGGCTTTTAAACGGAGAAGGAGGGATTTGAACCCTCGCGCCGGTTACCCGACCTACACCCTTAGCAGGGGCGCCTCTTCAGCCACTTGAGTACTTCTCCAAATGCCTAAATATAAAATGATATGTGCAGTCACTCATTCGTGACGCATGGTTTATTATACAAAAACCTTACGTTCTTGTCAACCCGTTTTTTCGAATTTTTTGTTTTTTTCTTACTATTATAGAAAATATGCCTTACAGAACCCAAATCAGCCCCCAGAATAGCAGAAAAGAGCGCATATCACGCTCTTTTCTGAAACCGCTACGCGGTTACGACGGCTTCAATTCTCTTCTTTACCATCTCGGCAATCTCTGTTGTCTTCATTCCCTGGTATTCCTCGTATGGGATCGGGTCGAGAAAATGGACTTCTACCGTTACAGGACGGACGGTATTGGAGTCAAACGGAACAAAACAGTTTTTTAACGCAACCGGCACGATCGGGCATTTTGCTTTTACTGCAATCTTGAAGCTGCCGCTTTTAAACTCCAGCAGCTGGTTTCCCTTTCTGCTCCTCGTTCCTTCCGGAAACAGAATGACGTTTTTGCCTTCTTTTACGGCATCGGCCGCCTCATTGATAACCTGCATTGACTGCCGCAGATTCTCCCGGTCCATAAACAGCGCGTGGATGCACGCAAAGACCTGTTTTAAAAACGGAATATGCTCTACCTCTTTTTTGGCAACAACTGTAAAGGTACGCGAGCACGCTCCTGCGATCGCCAGCACATCGTACAGTCCCTGGTGATTCGGATACATCACAAAACCGTCCTGCTCCGGAAGATTTTCTGCTCCATAGGATTCCACAATGACGTTTCCGCCTTTGTTCGCCCGCTGTACAATAAAGCGCAGCATTTTAAAGTGCTCTTCCAGACTGTACTTGTCCGGATGCGCTGCATGGTAACAGAGCCGGCACCACATCCACGGAACCAGAAGCAGATTCCGCAGCACCATCAGTAAAATTCGTTTCATATTTTTCTTCCCTTCCCCAAACGAGCAAAACGTGCCTGAGCTTTTTTCTCTCAGGCACGTTTTGCGACGCTGTATTATTCCTGCGTTTTCTCAGAAGCCGTTTCGTTCTCTTTCTCCGAAACCGGAGTCTCCTCGGACGCCTCTTTGTCTCTTACTTTTGCAATGCTGGCAACCTTGATTTCGCCGTCCACATCCATCAGCTTAACGCCGGATGTGATCCGTCCCATCACAGAAATGCCGGAGCATGGCGTACGGATGATGATTCCCTCTGTGGTGATCATCATGATCTCATTATCCTCGTTGACCGCCTTGGAACCGATCAGGTTTCCGGTCTTTTCGGTAATCTTATAGCATTTGACACCCTTGCCGCCGCGGAGCTGTACGGTAAACTCTGCCATCGGCGTCCGTTTGCCCATGCCGTTTTCGGATACGACAAGGAGATAGTCTCCCTGCGTGCAGATCTGCATGCCGACTACTTCATCGCCGTCCAGAAGGTTGATGCCGCGTACACCCATGGAAACACGGCCTGTCGTACGCACATCGTTTTCCTTAAAGCGGATACACTGGCCGAATTTCGTTACCAGAATAATCTCTTTCTCGTTATCAGTTGTCTTAACTTCAATCAGTTCATCATCATCGCGGAGCGCAATGGCAGCAAGACCCGTTTTTCTGACGTTCTCGTACTCTTCGAGCGGCGTCTTCTTCACCAGTCCCTTTTTCGTTGCCATAAACAGATAATGGCCCTTCTCATATTTGCGCATTGGAATAACAGCGGTAATCTTCTCTCCCGGCTGCAGCTGGAGAAGGTTGACAATCGCCGTTCCTCTTGCGGTTCTGGACGCCTCCGGAATCTCGTATGCTTTCAGACGGTAGACTCTTCCCGTATTCGTAAAGAACATCAGGTAATGATGGGTCGTCGTCATCAGAAGCTCCTCGATGTAGTCGTCCTCGATGGTCTGCATGCCCTTGATTCCCTTACCGCCGCGGTTCTGGCTGCGGAAGTTGTCAACGGTCATACGTTTGATATAGCCCAGTTTCGTCATGGTGATGACGGTATTCTCGCGCGGAATCAGATCCTCCATGGAGAGATCGTACTCATCAAAGCCGATGGAAGTTCTTCTGTCATCGCCGTATTTTTCGGATACGTTCAGAATCTCCCTGCGGATAACGCCAAGAAGCACCTTGCGGTCTGCGAGGATGGCTTTTAACTGCTCGATGCGCGCCATCAGCTCTTTGTACTCGTTCTCGAGCTTCTCCCGTTCCAGACCGGTCAGAGCGCGCAGACGCATGTCTACGATTGCCTGGGCTTGGGCATCACTCAGATCGAAGCGTTCCATCAGGTTCTTCTTCGCCTCTGCCGCATTCGCGGATGCACGGATGATATGGATCACTTCGTCAATATGGTCAAGCGCTTTTAAGAGTCCTTCCAGAATATGGCTTCTCTCCTGCGCTTTGTTCAGGTCGTATTTCGTTCTTCTCGTCACAACCTCTTCCTGGTGCTGCAGATAATACGTCAGCATCTCCAGAAGGTTCATGACTTTCGGCTGATTGTTTACCAGTGCAAGCATGATCACACCAAAGGTATCCTGCATCTGGGTATGTTTGTACAGCTGGTTTAAGATGACGTTTGCATTGGCGTCGCGGCGCAGTTCGATACAGATGCGCATACCCTCACGGTTGGAGTGGTCCGCAATGCCGGTGATGCCGTCGATCTTTTTATCTCTTACCAGCGCGGCGATATTCTCGATCAGGCGCGCCTTGTTTACCATGTACGGGATCTCAGTTACGATGATCTCGCTCTTTCCGTTCGGCAGTGTCTCGATGTTCGATACCGCGCGGACACGGATTTTACCGCGGCCGGTACGGTAAGCCTCGTCGATGCCGCGGGTGCCGAGGATTTCTGCTCCGGTCGGGAAGTCAGGGCCTTTTACAATGCCGAGAATCTCCTCGAGATCGGTGTCGCGGTCCTCCTCGATGATATTATCAATAATTTTTACAATGGCACTTACCACCTCGCGCAGATTGTGCGGCGGGATGTTCGTTGCCATACCGACTGCGATACCGGAAGTACCGTTTACCAGAAGGTTCGGGTAGCGGGCCGGCATAACAACAGGCTCTTTTTCGGTTTCATCAAAGTTCGGGGCGAAGTCTACGGTGTCTTTGTTGATATCCGCCAGCATCTCCATCGAGATTCTGCTTAAACGTGCCTCGGTGTATCGCATAGCCGCAGCGCCGTCGCCGTCGACGGAACCGAAGTTTCCATGGCCGTCCACCATCGGATAACGGGTTGCCCAGTCCTGTGCCATGTTGACGAGTGCTCCGTAGATAGAGCTGTCGCCGTGCGGGTGATATTTACCCATCGTATCACCGACGATACGCGCGCACTTACGGTGCGGCTTATCCGGCGTATTGTTCAGCTCACTCATGGAGTACAGAATACGTCTCTGTACCGGCTTTAAGCCATCGCGGACGTCTGGAAGTGCACGGGATGCAATTACGCTCATCGCGTAGTTGATGTAGGATTCCTCCATCGTGTCTTTCAGATCGACCTCGTGAATTTTATCAAAAACATTATCTTCCATCTTTTCCTCCACTTCAGTTCACAGGACTTTTTAGATATCCAGGTTGTTTGCGTATTTTGCTCTCTCTTCGATAAAGTCACGGCGCGGTTCTACCTTGTCGCCCATGAGCGTATTGAAGGTAAGATCAATTTCAGAAGAATACTCTTCATCGAACACAACGCGGCGCAGAACACGGCGTTCCGGGTCCATGGTGGTCTCCCAGAGCTGCTCCGCATCCATCTCTCCCAGTCCTTTGTAACGCTGGATCTTATTATCTCCGCGTCCGATCTCATTGAGGATCTGATTCATCTGATCGTCGTCGTATGCGTACCATACTTTTTTGTTTTTCTCAATCTTGAACAGCGGCGGCTGTGCCAGGTAAACGTGGCCCTGTTTGATCAGCTCCGGCATGAAGCGGTACAGGAACGTCAGCATCAGCGTGTCGATGTGCGCGCCGTCGACATCGGCATCGGTCATGATGATGATCTTGTCGTAGCGCAGTTTGGTGATATCGAAATCGTCGTGGATTCCGGTTCCGAATGCCGTAATCATCGCTTTGATCTCGGCATTGGCATAAATTTTATCCAGTCGTGCTTTCTCTACGTTCAGGATTTTTCCACGCAGAGGCAGGATCGCCTGCGTTGCACGGCTTCTCGCGGATTTTGCGGAACCGCCCGCGGAATCTCCCTCGACCAGGAAGATCTCACAGTTTTTCGGATCCTTGTCGGTGCAGTCTGCCAGTTTTCCAGGCAGGGACATACCGTCCAGTGCGGATTTTCTTCTCGTCAGGTCACGCGCTTTTCTTGCAGCCTCTCTCGCACGCTGGGAAAGCAGGGACTTTTCAACGATCGTTTTTGCGACAGCCGGGTTCTGCTCCAGGAACAGCTCGAGCTGGGTGCTCACGATATTGTCGACTGCTCCTCTCGCCTCGCTGTTTCCAAGTTTCTGCTTTGTCTGGCCCTCGAACTGCGGCTCCTCGATTTTGATGCTGACAATTGCCGTCATACCCTCGCGGATATCCTCTCCGGTCAGGTTCGGTTCGCTGTCTTTTAACAGTTTATTTGCTCTTGCATATTCATTAAAGGTTTTCGTCAGCGCATTCCGGAAGCCCACGATATGGGTACCGCCCTCCGGCGTCGTAATGTTATTGACAAAACCGTACGTATTTTCCTGATAGGAATCGTTGTGCTGCATCGCAACCTCAACGAGAACGCCGTCTCTTTCTCCCTCGCAGTAGATGATGTCCGGGTAGAGCGCCGTTTTGCTCTTGTTCAGGTAGCTGACAAACTCCTTGATACCGCCCTCGTAGTGGAATGCTTTTTCCACTACCGGATCCGTGCGCAGATCGCGCAGAACGATGCGCAGTCCCTTGGTCAGGAATGCGGTCTCGCGGAGTCTTGTTTTTAAAACGTCGTAATCATAAACCGTCTCCTCGAACATCGTGTCATCCGGCAGGAAACGGACCTCGGTACCTGTTTTTTCGATCGGACAGGTATCGATGACCTCCAGCTTATTCATGGTTTTTCCGCGCTCATACCGCTGGAAGTAAACCTTTCCATCGTGATAAACGCGCACCTCAAGCCAGTTGGACAGCGCATTTACAACGGATGCACCAACGCCGTGCAGACCGCCGGATACCTTGTACCCTCCGCCGCCGAACTTTCCGCCTGCGTGCAGCACCGTAAAGACAACCTCAACGGCCGGAAGGCCCGACTTATGATTGATGCCGACCGGAATACCACGGCCGTCGTCGATGACGGTGATGGAGTTGTCCGGGTTAATCGTAACGTCAATATTTTTGCAGTATCCTGCCAGTGCCTCGTCTACCGAGTTGTCGACAATCTCATAGACCAGATGGTGAAGTCCCCGTGCGGAGGTACTGCCGATATACATACCTGGGCGCTTCCGTACGGCTTCCAGACCCTCCAGAATCTGAATCTGGTCTGCACCATACTCTGTCTTTTCCATGTTCTCTGTACTCATTTAGATTCCTCCTGTTTCTTTGTGAAACACAGATCCCTCGACCACCTGGAATACGCTGTTTGCCTCAAAATGATTTTCGACAAACTCGTCCAGTCCGGTACAGGTAATCAGTGTCTGTATGCTGTGAATGCTCTGCAGAAGATAATTCTGCCGGCTGCCGTCCAGCTCCGACAAAACATCATCCAGCAGTAAAACCGGTGTATCGTGAATTTCCTCCTCGACCAGACGGATCTCCGCCAGTTTCAGCGAAAGCGCCGCCGTCCTCTGCTGCCCCTGGGAACCGTATTTACGGATATCAATGTCGTTGACCCGCACACAGAAATCGTCCCGGTGCGGCCCGGTGTAGGACTGTCCGAAACGCAGATCACGCTCTCTTCCGGCTTTTAACTCTTCGGAAAACGCTTTCTCGGACACATTCGGTTCATAGGTAATCAGAATCTGCTCCTTTCCTCCGGTCAGATTCTGATGGATCTCGGATAAAATATCATTCAGGCGGCTGATAAACTTTTTCCGCTCGGAAATAATGCTTGTTCCATAGCGGACCATCTGCTCATCCCAGATCTCGAGCGTATCCGCCATTCTGCCGGAAAACGAAATCTCTTTAAGCAGCTTGTTTCTCTGCGCCACCACTTTATTATAATTGGCAAGCTCGATCATGTATAGTCTTGACAATTGACAAATTTCGCTATCCAGGAAACGCCGGCGCTCCGCAGGACCGTTTTTGATGATATTCAGGTCCTCCGGAGAGAAAAACACAATATTTACAATGCCAAAAAGTTCCGACGCTTTGCGGATCGGAACTCCATCGATGGCGATTCCCTTGGATTTATTTTTTTTCAGATGCATATCGATTTTATGCGTGCTGCCGTTCCGCTCCACCATCATCCGGATATGGGCTTCCTCCCGGTCAAACTGGATGATTTCGCGGTCCTTGCTGCCGCGGTGCGATTTTGTCGTACCCGCGAGATATAAAGCCTCGAGAATATTCGTCTTTCCCTGGGCATTGTCGCCGTAGAGAATATTCGTTCCGGGGCTGATATTTATGCATAAACTCTCATAATTTCGATAGTTCTTCAGTTCTAAAGATTTGATATACATGAGCACTCGTCCGTGAAAAATCAGCTTAAGTTTTTAAGCCTTATTTTTTAATTTGTATCTCATTTCCATTGTAGCAGACAACATCTCCGTCATAGAGCTTGCGGCCGCGGCGGGTATCTACTTCACCGTTTACGGTCACGCAGCCGTCCTTGATGACGAGCTTTGCTTCCACGCCGTCTTCTACCAGAGCCGCAGCTTTTAATGCCTGGCCCAGTTTGATGTAATCTTCACGCAGCGTAATAATTTCCATTTTTTCCTCCTGCACTGCCGTGCCTTTTCCTCACGTAAGTTCGCAGTTTTCAACCTGTGTGGCTGTAAAACCGCTGAAAGTTCTTTCAGAAAAGGTTCCGGCAGATTTCAAACTTATGTGGCTTATCTCACGGAATTGAAGTTTACCGGCAGAATCAGATAGATATAGCTCTCTTCTTCGTTCCGGATAAAACATGGAGCCTTCGGGTTGACCAGATAAATCGAAATTTCCTCGTCGTCAATAACACGAAGTGCATCGATCAGGAATTTCGGGTTGAAACCGATCATAATATCCTTGCCTTCTTTGTTGATATCGATCTCTTCTTTCATGGAACCCATCGCGGAGTTGATCTGCAGTTCCATCGCTCCATCCTGGATGTCGATGATGATCGGTTTTTTGTCGCCTTCTTTGACAAGAAGCGTCGCACGGTCGATACAGCTTAAGAATTCTTTTTTGTTGATCGTCACTTTTGTCTCGTAATCACTCGAAAGCATCTGGTCGATGCGGAAATATTCACCGTCGATCAGTCTGGAAACGACCATTGTATCATCGAATTTGAACATAATGTGGTTTTCCGAGAAGTAAATATCAATCTGATCATCCATCTCGCCGGACAGAATTTTGCTGATTTCGTTCAGGGTTTTTCCCGGAACAACGACTTTTCGGTCCGGATACGAATCTTTCAGCTCAATTTTGCGGATCGCAATACGGTGTCCGTCCAGAGATACGACGCGAAGTGTGTTATCTTTGATTTCAAAAAGCTCACCGGTCATCAGTTTGTTGTTCTCATTGGCTGCAATGGAGAAAATGGTCTGACGGATCAGTTCTTTTAAGGTGAACTGGGAAATGGAAACACAATCGGAAGTTTCGAGAATCGGCAGATAGGAAAAATCTTCTCCTGACTGTCCCGGAATGTTGAATTTTGCTTTTTCACACGTAATCGTGGTTACCAGATTTTCATCTGTTTCTATTGTAACCTGATTATCCGGAAGTTTTCTTACGATCTCAGAAAAAATCTTTGCATCCAGAGCAACAATACCGCGTTCCAGAATCATACCTGTGACGATGGTTTCGATTCCGAGTTCCATATCGTTGGAGGTAAATTTGATCACGTTGGAAGATGCATCAATCAGAATGCATTCCAGAATCGGCATGGTTGTTTTACCGGAGACAGCTTTCATAGCGATACCAACGCTTTTTACAAGGTCTGCTTTGTCAAACACTAATTTCATAATTGTGGATAACTCTCCTTTCCTCACTGCTTGGTGAGTCTGCTTATAAAGAAAAAATATAGTAAAAATCCGTAGTCTTAGTCGTAGGGGCTGTGGATATGTGGAAAACCCCGTCAAGAATGCGGAAATACTGGAAAAATCGATCTGTATAACTCTGTGAATAATCGAACGTGAACCTGTGTATGAAATGTTGATAACTTCAGGCCCCAAATTTGTCCACAATTCATCCACAGGTTTTCCACATCGGTTTGTGTATAAATAAGGGCCTGTCAACCGATGAGTTTCTTCTTATATAAATGTAAATCGGTTTTAACCGTTTTGACAGAGTTACAAAGGCTCCGCCTATTTCGACGGGTTGATCTTCTTCTTTAAGATGTCTACCGTGTTGCGGACACTGTCTTTGGCACTCATTTCCTTTTCGATCTTCTCAATGCCGTGCATGACAGTGGTATGATCGCGGTCGCCCATCATTTTTCCGATTCCGGTCAGCGGGGCATCGAGCATTTCGCGGCACAGATACATTGCGATCTGGCGCGGGAATACGATTTTGCTGCTCCGCTTGCTGCCGACAATGTCGGACGGCGTAATATCGAAGTGATCTGCAACGGTGTCGATGATAAAATCCGGCGTGATCACCTTCTTCTCGTTCGGGGAGATGATGTCGCGCAGCACCTGCTCTGCAAGATCAATGTTGATTTCACGTTTTTCAAGGTTTGCGTATGCAATGATTTTGTTGAGAGCGCCTTCTAACTCACGGATGTTCGATTTAATATTGGAAGCGATGTATTCGATCACATCGTCGCTGACGGAATAGCCGTCTAATTCCTGTTTCTTTCGGAGAATGGCGATTCGCGTCTCATAATCCGGGCTCTGGATGTCGGCAAGGAGTCCCCATTCGAAACGGGAACGGATGCGGTCTTCCAGGATATCCATGTCTTTCGGGGGACGATCCGAAGAAAGGATGATCTGTTTGTTGGCGCCGTGCAGCGTATTGAAGGTATGGAAAAACTCTTCCTGCGTGGATTCCTTTCCTATAATAAACTGCACATCATCGATGAGAAGTACGTCGATATTGCGGTATTTCTCACGGAATTTGGTCATTGCGGTGTTGTTGCTGTTTCGGATGGCCTCGATGACTTCATTGGTAAATTCTTCACTCGTTACGTAGAGAATCCGCGAAGACGGGTTCTTCTGAAGAATGAAATGTGCGATCGAGTGCATCAGATGGGTTTTGCCCAGTCCAACACCACCGTATAAAAACAGCGGATTGTAGATTTCTCCCGGGGATTCGGCCACGGCGAGAGAAGCTGCATGGGCAAATTTGTTATTGCTGCCGACCACGAAGGTATCAAAGGTATACTTTGGATTCAGGTTCGGCACATAGAGATTTTTCTGGACGGGAGCAGGCGCTTTTTCCTGTTTCACTTCTTCCGGAAGAATAAAGCGGATCTCATAGTTGACGCCTGTGATTTCCGCGATTGCCACTTTAATAGGAAGAGTATATTTTTTGCTCACGTAATCGAGGCCCATTTTTTCGGATGGAACCAGGATCGTGATCAGATTGTCCTCGACCGAATGGATCGTAAGTGGTTCAATCCATGTGGTAAAGGAGATCTCAGATAATTCGTGCTCGTCCCGCACTCTCTGCAGTATTTCTTTCCATTTATCTTGTACGATTTCCATGCTTTTTCTGTCGCTCCGCTTCTATAATCATTGCTTTTTGGGGATAACTTCTGTCTGGAAAACGAAATTTTCCCCGAATAGTCGCATTTTTACTTCTATATGATATAATAAAATGCCGTTTTATTCAACCCAAAAATGTGGATAATTATTTTTTTATCCACAGAATGTGTAAAAAATTTTCCTGTTGATGAAATGGAGGATATTTTGTGGATAACAGGGAATCTTATGTTGATAAAATTGTGGATAGAGGGCTGGAAAAACCGAAATGTGTAAAGTCTGGAAAACTTATATACACATTATACATGGCGTAAATACTGGAAAAATTGGAAATGCCCACAGGTTGTACACAGCAAAACAGAAAGTTATCCACAAGGTTATCCACAGATTGTGGATAATGTTGATTACGGTTACAAGATATCGTGTGGAAAGCACAAAAATCGAACTGGTATTTGTACGCGTGCGGCGGACAGTGTGGATAAGTTGTGGATAAACCGAAAATCAGCACACGGAAGGCACGGGCAGCGGCAGGCCGGAAAACCGCGTCAGAGCGGCATTTTTTCCGAAAAAAACTGCGAAAATTATTGATTTTAGGGTTGACGAAATGGGGGTTTATGAATATAATTGAAATGATGTTTTCTGTCATACATGTAGTGAAATACTGCCTCGCAGGCAGTTATTGATTAGAATTTAAAGGAGGTGCCTTATCTTATGAAAATGACATTTCAGCCGAAAAAAAGATCCAGAGCGAAAGTTCACGGATTCAGAGCAAGAATGAGCACAAAAGGTGGAAGAAAAGTTTTAGCTGCAAGAAGATTAAAAGGAAGAAAAAAATTATCAGCATAAAACCAAAGGCCGCATAAAATTTATGTGGTCTTTTCTTCTATCTAAAGCTATTTATGGAAAGAAAATTTAGACAAATCATGAAGGAAAGAATGGATTCATGAAATATTCGGAAAGCCTGAAAAAAAACAGAGATTTTCAGCTGGTTTATAAGCAGGGAACATCGTTTGCAAACCGATTTCTGGTCATGTATGTGAAGAAAAATCAGCTGGGACGGAACCGGATTGGTATTTCAGTAAGTAAAAAGGTGGGAAACAGCGTTGTGCGTCACCATCTGGCGAGACTGATCCGGGAGAGTTATCGTCTGCATGAAGAGGAATTTCAGTGTGGAATGGATGTAGTTGTGATCGCAAGAGTCAATGCAAAGAACTGTACGTATTTCGAGATAGAGGGAGCACTTTTGCATCTGGGAAAACTGCATCGTATATTAAAGGAAACAGAAGAATGAAGACGGTATTGATAAAAGGTATCCGGTTTTATCAGAAGTACCTGTCTCCTCTGAAGAGGGTGCACTGCCCTTATACGCCGACCTGCTCGCAGTACGGGCTGGAAGCGATTCAGAAATATGGTGCTTTCAAAGGAAGTCTGCTGGCATTATGGAGAATACTGAGATGTAACCCGTTTTCACACGGAGGTTACGACCCTGTGCCGTAGATAAATAAGGAGGAAAAGACGTTTTGGATATCGTACTGAGTAAGTCAACGTGGCCGATTATCGGGTGGGTATGCCAGATCCTCGGCTGGCTGATCAATGGAATTTATTTTTGTCTGGAAAAAATTGGAATTCCGAACATCGGTATTGCGATTATTCTGTATACGATTATCATTTATCTCGTTCTGACGCCGCTTCAGATCAAGCAGCAGAAGATGTCGAAGATGATGAGCGTAATGCAGCCGGATCTGCAGAGAATTGAAAAGAAGTATCAGAACAAAAAAGACCAGGCTTCTCAGATGAAAAAATCTGAAGAAACCATGGCAGTTTATCAGAAATACGGTGTCTCCCCGACGGGAAGCTGCAGTACACTGCTGATTCAGATGCCGATTCTGCTTGCGCTGTACCAGGTTATCTATCATATTCCGGGATATATCGGAAGTGTCCGCAATGTATTCCAGGGACTGACAACACAGATGATGGGTGTATCGGGATATTCTGACATCCTGACACAGTTTATCACAGATAACCGTGTTACCATGTACAGTAAAGTAAGTGAAACATTAACCGAAAATAACCTTCTGGACATGTTTTATGTGCTGAAACCGTCCCAGTGGACGAAGCTGGCCGACATCAGCGAGTTTTCCGGTATTGCGGATACTATTACAAAAACCGCTGCGGAGTCCAAACATATCAACATGTTCCTTGGATTTAATATCACACAGTCTCCGATGGATGTCATCCGCGAGGGTATGGCAAACGGATCTGCGCTTCTGATTATAGGAGCAATTCTGGTGCCGGTTCTGGCATGGTTTACCCAGTGGCTGAACTACAAGCTGATGCCGCAGGCACCATCTTCCAACAATGGTAATCAGACAGCAAACTCCATGGAAAATTCCATGAAGACCATGAACACGGTAATGCCTGTTTTCTCCGCATTTATGTGTTTATCATTCTCCATCGGTATTGGTATTTACTGGATTGCAGGTGCGCTTGTTCGAAGCGTACAGCAGATTGTGATCAACCGCCATATGTCCTCCATTGACATGGATGAGGTGATCCGCAAAAACCAGGAAAAAGCGGCAAAGAAGAGAGAAAAGGCCGGCCTTCCGCCGCAGAAAATCACACAGGCTGCAACGCAGAGTGTGCGTAATATTCAGGTACAGGAGAACGAAGAGCCGTCTGCTGAGGAAAAAGAGGCAGCAAGAAAGGCTTCGACTGAGTATTACAACAGCAATCAGGAATACCGCGCCGGAAGCATCGCTGCGAAAGCAAACATGGTAAAACAGTTTGATGAAAAGAACAGCAAAAAGAAAAAATAGGGGGTAAATCTTTATGGAGTTTATCGAAGTATCCGCAAAAACCGTGGACGACGCCATTACAAAAGCCTGCATTGAGCTTCAGGCTGCCAGCGATAAACTGGAGATCCAGGTCATCAGCGAAGGCAGTTCCGGATTCTTTGGAATCGGAAGTAAACCGGCTGTGATCCGTGCCGCTGTAAAAGCCGCACCGGAAAAAGAACCGGAAGCACCCCAGAAACCAGAGAAAAAAGAGGCAGCTCCTGCACCGGTAAAAGAGGCGCCGAAAAAAGAAGCTGTAAAGAAAGAAACCGAAAGAAAACCTGCTCCGCGTCAGGCAGAAAACGCAAGACGTTCGGAAGCCAGAGAAGAGCGTGAGGTTGTTCAGAGAACAGACGAGGAAATTGCCCAGATCAAGGCAACGGCACTTGAGTTCTTAAGCGGTGTATTCAAAGCCATGGAGCTCCCGGTTGAGATCCAGATGGAGTACAATGCCGAGAACGGTTCTCTGGAAGTTGATTTCGCCGGTGAGGATATGGGTATCCTGATCGGAAAACGCGGACAGACACTGGATTCCCTTCAGTATCTGACCAGCCTTGTGGTCAACAAAGAGCAGGAGGATTATGTTCGTGTCAAACTTGATACGGAGAACTACCGCAAACGCAGAAAAGAAACACTGGAAAACCTGGCAAGAAACATCGCTTACAAAGTGAAAAAGACCAGAAGACCGGTTTCTCTGGAGCCGATGAATCCTTACGAGAGAAGAATCATCCACTCTGCACTGCAGGGAAATAAATTCGTGGAGACCTACAGCGAGGGCAGCGAGCCATACCGCCACGTAGTTGTAGCGCCGAAACGATAAGAAAAGCGTAAAAAACATGCAAAAAGACGGTACCTGTTGAAAATACGGGGTACCGTCTTTTCTTGTTTTCTGTTAAAATGGAACTATTCAGAGCCATGCGAAAGGGAAGAAAAAATGCGAATCATGCTTGCATGAATGAGCAGTTTTTTCTGGAATTTCATATGGCGAGAAGCCGCATCGAGATGCAGCGTAGCGGAATCGAGATGTGGATCTGAATATTGGGATCCCCAAAAAGAGAGGTTTTAGAAAGGACTGGAAACAATGGCAGGGTTTCATTTGGATGATACGATTGCTGCGGTGTCCACAGCGATGGCACCGGCGGGCATTGGTATTGTAAGAATCAGCGGAAACGATGCGTTCGAAGTGGCGGACCGCGTATTCCGTGCAAAAAAAGAAGGAAAAAAGCTTTCCGCGGTCAAATCTCATACGATTCATTATGGATGGATTACCGAAGGGGAGGAAGTGATTGATGAGGTCCTTGTCATGGTGATGAAAGGGCCGAAAACATATACGGGCGAGAATACCGTCGAGATCGACTGTCACGGCGGTGTGCTGGCGGTGAAAAAAGTGCTCGAGGCAGTCTTAAATGCCGGTGCGCGGGCGGCAGATCCGGGTGAGTTTACGAAACGGGCGTTTCTGAACGGAAGAATGGATCTGACGCAGGCCGAAGCGGTCATGGATGTTATTTCGGCAAAGAGTGCTTATGCCTTGAAAAGCTCCGAGAGCCAGCTGCGCGGAACGGTGAAAAAGGCGATCCGGGCAATTCGCGAGAAGCTGATTTATGAGATCGCGTTTATCGAGTCGGCGCTTGATGACCCGGAGCACATCAGTCTGGACGGATACCCGGAGCGGCTGGCCGTGGTTGTTGCGGAGCAGAAAAAGCAGGTTGAAAAGCTCCTGGCATCTGCGGATGAGGGTAAGATGATCCAGGAGGGCATTAAGACGGTTATTCTTGGAAAGCCGAATGCCGGAAAATCGTCGCTTTTGAATCTGCTGGCCGGCGAGGAAAAAGCGATTGTAACGGATATCGCCGGAACGACGCGAGATGTGCTCGAGGAAAATCTGGTGCTGAAGGGTATTTCCCTTCGGATTCTCGATACGGCGGGTATCCGCAAGACGGCGGACACGGTCGAGAAAATCGGCGTGGACCGTGCGCTCGAACACGCAAAAGATGCGGATCTGATCCTCTATGTGGTGGATGCGTCGGTGCCGCTCGATGAGAATGATGCGAAAATTATGGAGATCCTGAAAGGGCGCAAGGCGATTGTATTGCTGAATAAATCAGATCTGACCGCGGTGATCGAAAAAGAGGAGATGGAGCAGAAGACAGGTGCTCCGGTCATCAGCATTTCGGCACGGGAAGAGACGGGCATGGAAGAGCTGGAGGAGCAGATGAAAAAGATGTTTTTCCAGGGTGAAATTTCGTTCAACGATGAGGTTTACATCACGAATGCGCGCCATAAACAGGCACTTCTGGAGGCAAAAAAGAGTCTGGAGCTGACGGCAGGCAGTATCGAAATGGGCATGCCGGAGGACTTCTTCTCGATTGACCTCATGAATGCGTATGAGGAACTTGGCTCGATCATCGGTGAAGCGGTGGGAGAGGACCTCGTGAATGAGATTTTCAGCAAGTTCTGTACAGGCAAATAGTCACGAAACAGTTCGTAGAGTTTAGATAGAAAAGGACAGGAAAAATGGCAGTTTTAGAAGAAACAATTGATATTGCCGTCATCGGTGCGGGCCATGCGGGATGCGAGGCAGCACTTGCGGCAGCGCGGATGGGGCTGGAAACGGTTGTATTTACGGTAAGTGTCGACAGCATCGCCATGATGCCGTGCAACCCGAACATCGGAGGCACATCGAAGGGACATCTCGTAAAAGAGATCGACGCGCTCGGCGGCGAGATGGGTAAAAATATTGATAAGACGTTTATTCAGTCGAAAATGCTGAATCAATCAAAGGGACCGGCGGTGCATTCACTGCGTGCGCAGGCAGACAAGCGTGCGTACAGCCAGTCGATGCGCGAGGTTCTCGAAAACACCGATCATCTGACGATCCGCCAGATGGAGATTGCGGAGCTGATCGTGGAAGACGGCGTTCTGACGGGCGTAAAAGCCGTTTCCGGTGCAATTTACCACTGCAAGGCTGCAGTGCTCTGTACCGGTGTTTACCTGAATGCGCGGTGCATTTACGGTGATGTGAGCACGTATACGGGACCGAACGGTCTGCAGGCGGCAACGCATCTGACGGATTCCCTGAAAGCAAACGGTGTGGAGATGGTGCGCTTTAAGACCGGAACACCGGCGCGTATCGACAAGCGGAGCATCGACTTCTCCAAGATGGAAGAGCAGTTCGGCGATGAGCGGGTTGTGCCGTTCTCGTTCTCGACCGATCCGGAGAGTGTACAGATCGATCAGGAATCCTGCTGGCTGACGTATACGAACGAGGAGACGCACAAAATCATCCGCGAAAATCTCAGCCGGTCTCCGCTGTATTCCGGCATGATCGAGGGAACTGGTCCGCGGTACTGTCCTTCGATAGAGGATAAAGTTGTAAAATTTGCCGATAAAAACCGCCACCAGGTGTTCTTGGAGCCAGAGGGAAGATATACAAACGAGATGTACGTCGGCGGCATGTCGAGTTCACTGCCGGAGGATGTGCAGATTGCGATGTATCACACCGTGCCGGGTCTGGAGCATGCAAAAATTGTGCGAAATGCGTATGCGATCGAGTACGACTGCATCAACCCGAGACAGCTTCTGCCGTCCCTGGAGTTCAAGGCGATCAAAAATCTGTTTTCCGGCGGCCAGTTTAATGGCAGTTCAGGATACGAGGAAGCTGCGGCACAGGGCCTGATCGCGGGTATCAATGCGGCGCTTTGCGTGCAGGGAAAAGAGGAGCTGGTGCTCGACCGTTCCGAGTCGTACATCGGTGTTCTGATCGATGACCTCGTAACGAAAGAGAACCATGAGCCTTACCGTATGATGACGAGCCGCGCGGAATACCGTCTGCTGCTCCGCCAGGACAACGCGGACCTGCGTCTGCGCAAATACGGCTACCGCGTGGGACTGATCAGCGAGGAGCAGTATGCGGCGCTGAAACGGAAAGAAGAGCAGATTCAGGAAGAGATTGAACGTGTGGAGAACACGTATGTGGGAACGAGCTCGAACATCAACGAACTGCTGGAAGAGTATGGCTCGACGCTGCTTTCCGGCGGAAGTTCACTTGCAGAGCTGATCCGCCGGCCGGAGCTGAACTATAAAATGCTGGCAGAAGTAGATCCGAAACGGCCCGAGCTGCCGGAGGATGTGCAGGAGCAGGTCAACATCAATATCAAGTATGACGGCTACATCAAGCGCCAGATGAAGCAGGTGGAGCAGTTCAAGAAGATGGAAGAGAAGAAAATCCCGGAGAACATCAATTACGACGAGATCCAGAGCCTGAGAATCGAGGCGAAACAGAAGCTGAACCTGTACCGCCCGATCAACATCGGCCAGGCATCCCGTATTTCGGGCGTTTCCCCGGCGGATATTTCGGTTCTGCTGGTATATCTGGGACATAAATAAAAGACGGAGAAAAGTATGAAAGAATATAATCTTGAGGGATTTGAGAGCGGCCTTGCGGAGCTTGGCATTACGCTCTCCGAGGAGCAGAAAACGCAGTTTCTGCAGTATTATGAGCTGCTGGTGGAGTGGAATTCGTTTATGAATCTGACGGCGATTACCGAGTTTGATCAGGTCATCACGAAGCATTTCCTCGACAGTCTGTCGCTGGTGAAGGTCTGTGACGTGGCACAGGCGGGACGCATTCTCGATGTGGGAACGGGAGCCGGTTTTCCGGGAATCCCACTGAAAATCGCGTTTCCGGATGTGGAAGTTGTATTGCTGGATTCACTGAATAAGAGGGTGAAATTCCTAAATGAGGTGATCGGACAGCTTGGCCTTTCGAAGATCACGGCTATTCACGGAAGAGCCGAGGATTTCGCACGCCAGAAGGATTACCGGGAGCAGTTTGATCTCGTGGTATCGCGCGCAGTAGCAAATTTAAGCTCTCTTTCGGAATATTGTCTGCCGTATGTGAAGGTCGGAGGACGGTTTGTTTCGTATAAATCGGGCAAATTAAACGAGGAGCTTACTGCGGCCCAAAAAGCGATTCATGTGCTTGGCGGCGAGGCAAAAGAGCCGGTTTATTTCCAGCTTACGGGAACGGAGGACGAGCGATCGTTTGTCTGCATCGAGAAGGGGAAGGCGACGCCGAAGAAGTACCCTAGAAAAGCGGGAACACCGGCGAAGGAGCCGATTCAGTAAAGAATAATATATTTTGAAAAAGCTGAAAAAGAAACAAAAGTGTAAAAAGTGAAATCAGAAGAGATTGCTATGTCGAGTAAGTTGGCATAATAACCTCTTCTGATTTTTTTGTCTATATACGATTATAGCAAGACCCGAAAAGAATGCAAAAAATTCAGCACCGCAGAGCGTGAATTACTGCGTCACAGATTTTCGTCGTACCCCGGTACGCCTTCAAATCTGTTCCTTGCAATTCGCGCTCTGCAGCACTGCCTTTTTTGCATTATTTTCGGGTCTTGCTATAAGTGTCTGGAAAATTACACTTTTGAACAAAAAATCTAATTCTCCTGGAGCGTGTCTGAAAAAAGGCTTTTCGTGAGCTGCGAATGTTACAGTTCGCTGGGTACCAGTGAGTTGCAATCAGTTTTGCGATAAAGATTTTGTGAAAATATGATAATTGTTAAAAAAACATATTAGTGTATGATGAGATAAATAGATCGATTGTGAAACGTAAAAGAAAATATGATAGGGGGGATTGCATGAAGAAAATATTAAAAATATTTGTTTGCTTCATTGGAATTATGATATCAGCATCTACTGTATCGGCATCTAAATTTGAAATACTATCGGAATCTGAAGATTATGAAAAAATCGTTGCACTTGCTGATGAAATTGTGTCTGTTACAAATGGAGGACCTGTTGAGGATCCGGTTGAGGAGGGAATCCGTGTATCAGATATTGATTTTGATAATGCATTAAAAGAGTATATTGATACACCACTTTTAACCTCAGAACTTCTTTCTGTGTCCGAAGTAGAAAACGCGTTAGAACAAAGCGATTATATTTGGATTATCCCGATTAGAGCATATGGACATTTGTATGAAGCATGTGCGGTAAGGGCAAATGGCGAAGATGGACAACCGATCGATCAATGGCACATAAGTGGAGCCAGAGGATATGAATCAGATGATACGCCGACCTATATAGAACAATTAAATATTTCACTTGCTGCAAATCCAGATATTGTATGGGACAATTATAAGTTTCGACTTGTTGGAGGAGTAGATCCGATTCGTTTTCCGGTCTGGATTGCATTAAATGAAACGCAAGTGGAGTATCTGATACCGGGACGTGAAGATGCTGCAGCGTGTCTTACAGACAGTTCGGAAATAGCGCAAGATAGACTTGATGGTGAAGAAGAATTCCATGCATATAGTTATGCTGCGGTTGTTGCCGCAGTTGCTGATTCGTCTTATATCGAAACTGACGATGCACAAGGAGGAACCAATATTGTCCTTGATGTTGCAAATCAGCCGGCGAAACATCAAAATAAGATGTTGGTTATTATTTTAGGAATTGGGGTTCTGGCAGTTGTTATTATAACTGGTTTGGCAATTAAAAGGAAACAAAGAAAGTGAAAGGAAAGACCGGATGAAACATACCTAAAAACTAAAAGCTTGCAACGAAGAAACAGGTGCTATCTGAAAAAAGAGAGAGCACCTGTTTTTTATAGAAATTCCGGAAAATAATGCAAAAAATTCAGCACTGCAGAATGTGAATTACTGTCTTTTTGCGTTATTTTACGGAATTTCTATAGTTATGGAGTTTTACAAAACATCAAAGTTTATACGCAACAGCCCGGAATCAAAAATCCGATGTAGCTGATGAGAAACAGTACAAGCCAGACTGCTCCCGGCAGGAGTGTCAAATGGCAGGAGGCGCGTTTCCATTCACCGGGAAGCTTTGCAGTGAGTGAAGAATAGCCATCATCGATCCAGACCATCAGTGGGACGAGTGCCGGCATCAGGTAGCGGCCCTGGGACTGGTAATCGCTGAAATACGTGTTATACATGTCCATGAACAGCGTGATCAGGCACGCGAGGAACAGCATCACAAAGAGGAGAAGCTGCGGCTTTTTGCGGAGCCAGTGCGGGATCATGGCAAGAAACAGAAACAGCAGGAAACCGAACGCCATCAGGGTGCTGTACAGCAGGTAAAGCACCATCGGGAGATGGACGGTCATATAGGAGAACGAGCCGATGAAGCTGCTGACGGTGGAGAACAGCCAGTTGGAGGTGCGGCCCTCCGGAGTCTGTAAATACGTCTGCTTAAAGCTCCAGCCTTCGGATGCCGGTGTCTGCCGGTTTTCCGGTTTGTACTCCTCAGTGGCATACAGCGATGCAGATTCCTTTGTGGTGCGCATGCCGAGCAGGTCGCCGTCGTGGATGACGGCATTGCGGATGAAGAACCAGCCGCCGATCAGGAAGGCAATGGCGAAGATCAGAAGCGCTTTGGCGAAGATCTCCTTTGCCGGTTTCTTAAAATGCATCATCAGTGCGAAGAACAGCAGAATGCTGCCGAGCAGATACGCGTAGGCGTTGTAGTACGACAGCGCGCAGAGTCCGCAGCCTGCTCCAAGGCCGATGCAGTCTTTTTGGCAAAACGCGCTTTTCATGCCGCGGATCCAGAAATAGATAATCAGCGCGACCGTGAAAACGGCAAACGAATCGTTGTTCACGTAGCAGGAGAGAAACACGAATTGCGGCAGGAAGCCGACGAAAATGCCGCCAAGCAGTGCCGATTCGCGGCGTTCAAAGAGTTCCTCACCGATCAGAAAGACAACGATCAGTGTGCCGGTGCCGGAAAGAACGCTGGTGAGGCGGGCGGCAGTTAAAAGAGCCGCTGCACTTTTCGTAAACAGCGATGTAATGGCCATAAACACGGAGCTGATGATCGCGGTCAGGTACGGATACAGCGCATAGGAGAATCCCCACAGCGGATGGCGCACCGATTCTTCCATGCCGTTCGGCAGTGCGTGGTGTGAGACGATGTATTCCGGAATCAGCATCCGCATCGCCTCATCGGGGGCGTGTTCGGTTTTCAGGAAAATCGAGGTGCCAAAGCAGATGCAGAAAAAGCCGAAAATCAGCATATACTTGGCCCAGTAGTAGTCTTTTTTATTCATAAAGTCTCCTAAAATCTCCAGTCCCGGACAGGAAAAAGTCCGGCGTAATGTTTCGCGGCGGAACAGAAATGGAAAAGCGTCCGTCCGCGGATACGTTATAGTATACATGATTCTTATGGTAAAAGAAATTGATTTTTCGTCAAAAACAGAAGAAATGACCATTTGGCTTCACCGTTTTTTCACAAATTTTCCAGCAAATTATCACATTTTCAGAATAAGATAAAGTGTCTTTAGAAAATGAGAGCATCTCCGGCTCTTTTGCCAGAAAGGCCAGGCCGGAACTGCTTTAAGAAACAAGGAGGAAGGAACATTGATAGAGGTTAAAAACCTGGTGAAACGCTATGGCGACCACGTAGCTGTCAACAACCTGAGTTTTACCGTAGAAGAAGGCCAGATCTATGGTTTCCTTGGCCCGAACGGCGCCGGAAAATCAACGACCATGAACATCATCACCGGCTATCTGGCATCTACGGAAGGTGAAGTACTGATCAACGGGCACAACATCCTGGAGGAGCCGGAGGAGGCAAAAAAATGCATCGGCTATCTGCCGGAGCTGCCGCCGGTTTACACGGATATGACCGTTCTGGAATATCTGAAATTTGTGGCAGAATTAAAGAAAATTCCAAAGGATCAGAGAAAGAAACAGATTCTTGAGGTCATGAATCTGGTGAAGATCACCGATATGCAGAACCGTCTGATCAAGAACCTGTCGAAAGGATACCGTCAGAGAGTCGGACTGGCACAGGCAGTGCTCGGTTATCCGCCGATCATCATCCTTGATGAGCCGACGGTAGGCCTGGATCCGAAGCAGATCATTGAGATCCGCGATCTGATCAAATCACTGGGTAAAAAACATACCGTTATCTTAAGTTCCCACATCCTCTCCGAGGTCAGCGCCGTCTGCGATTACGTCATGATTATCGCAAAGGGACAGCTTGTTGCGAGCGATACCCCGGAAAACTTAAGTAAGCTGATGCTTGGATCGAACACCGTCGAATGCACCGTTCACGGAACGAGAAAACAGATTGTTCCGGCGCTGGATGCACTCGATGCAAAAGAGATCAAGTACGAGAATACACCGAACGAAGAGCAGATCAAAGTAAAAATTACAACCGAAAAGGACAAGGATATCCGCGAGGAACTGTTTTACGCACTGGCAAAGGCCAACTGCCCGATCCTCGAGATGACATCCTCCTCCATGTCACTGGAAGATGTCTTCCTTGAACTGACCGATGATTCCGGAAAAGCCGCGAGAAAGCTGAAAAAAGCAGAGAAAGAGCAGCAGAAACGGGAAGAGCGCGAGGCGGAGACAGCGGAAAGCGCTGCCGGAGAGGTGCCTGAAAAGGAAAATACAGACACAGCAGAAACAGCTGCTGAAACAAAACAGGAGGAGGGAGACGCACAATGACGGCGATTTATAAAAAAGAGTTAAAAAGCTATCTGACAAGCATGGTCGGATATCTGTTTATGGCGTTTACTCTGGCGCTGTTCGGCCTGTATTTTACGGCCATCAACCTGCAGCAGGGCTACCCGGAGATCGGATACGCGCTGCAGAATTCCGCATTTATTCTGCTGATTGCAGTACCGGTTCTGACAATGCGGGTTCTGTCGGAGGAGCAGAAAAATAAGACAGATCAGTTACTTTTAACTGCACCGGTGAAGATTTCCGATATTATCTTTGGAAAATATCTGGCGCTTCTTACGATTTACGTGATTCCGGTACTGATTATCTGCCTGTATCCGCTGCTTCTTGGAACCCACGGAACGGTTTCCTACGCTGTATCCTACACCTCGATCCTTGGCTATTTCCTGCTGGGAGCAGCCTATATTTCGGTCGGTGTGTTTGTTTCCTCCATTACCGAGAGTCAGGTCATCGCAGCTGTTGTCGGCTTTGTGATCCTGTTCCTGTGCTACGTGGAGAGCGGTATCGCAAACTTCTTCCCGGAAGGAGCCGGAAGTTCTTTCTTTGCTTTCTTTATCATCATCGCTCTGGTATGCCTCTGGATCGGCAGTATGATTAAAAACCCGATCATTACCGGTGTGATTGCCGTGATCGGCGAGGGTGCGCTGACGGCAGTTTACTTCACAAAATCCACCCTCCTCGAGGGCAGAATCCAGGATCTGCTCGGTGTCTTCAACATGGCAGGCCATATGGATAACTTTGTGAACGGTATTCTGGACATCGGCGGTATTGTTTACTACCTGTCCGTCATTGCAATCTGCACATTCCTTGCAATGCAGTCCCTGCAGAAGAAACGCTGGAATTAGGAGGTGGAGACGATGAGCAGCGAAAAGAAAGAAAAGAAACAGCATAAAGTGAATTTCAACATCAAGGAAAAGCTGAAAAAGACGTTCTCCAAAGAACATCTGAAGGAAGTGTTCACCGGCGAGGAGCAGAAGAAACACCTGAAACAGGGCTCCTATTCTTCGATTATGACGGTGATCGTTCTGGCCGTGATTGTGGTCATCAACCTGATCGTGGCACAGATTCCGACCAGCAAAACACAGATTGACTTAAGTACCCAGAAAATGTACTCCATTACGGATGATACAAAAACAGCATTAAAGGATCTGGATCAGGATGTTACCCTGTACTACATCGTGCAGAAGGGCAGTGAAAACGATACGATTCAGAAACTGCTTCAGCACTACGAGGATCTGTCCGATCACATTAAGGTAGAGCAGAAAGACCCGGATCTGTATCCGAAATTTACGAGCCAGTATACGGATCAGACGGTAGCCGCAAACAGCGTCATTGTCGTGTGCGGCGATAAGAGCAAGGTAGTCAATAACAGTGATATGTGGGAGACTTCCACGAACTATCAGACCTACCAGACCCAGACGACAGGCTTTGACGGTGAGGGTCAGATTACCAGTGCCATCACCTACGTAACGAGTGACAATAACCCGAAAGTTTACTGGATCACCGGCCACAATGAGCCTTCTGAGAGTGATCTTTCTTCCAACTTCAGCGATGCCATCAGCAAAAACAACGTGGAAATCAGCGAGCTGTCCCTGATGACAGAGGATATCCCGGAGGATGCCAAGGAGCTTGTGATTATGTCCCCGACCATTGATTATTCGGAGGATGAGGCAAATAAAGTTATCAGCTATCTGGAAAACGGCGGAAAACTGCTGATGTTTACGAGCTACACCGGAACGGATATGCCGAATCTGGATTCCATTCTGGAAAACTACGGCGTGAAACGTTCGAGCGGAATTGTCGTAGAGACCGATTCCCAGCATTATTATCCGCAGATGCCGTATTACCTGCTGCCGAATATCGGAAGCGATGACATTACCACAGAGGTAAAGAGCAACTACATTCTGATGCCGGTTGCACAGGCAATTCAGCAGCTGGATTCTTACCGTGATACCATTACGATCAAGAGTCTGCTGACCACGACTGAGGACGCTTATATTGAGAACGACCCGGAGAACAGCACCTGGTCGAAGAGTGCGGACAGTGAGACGGGCGCATTTGACCTTGGCGTTTCCATCACGGAGACCGTGGACGATAAAGAGACCCAGATCATTTATTTCTCCAGCGCATCTATGCTGAGCAGCCAGATTGACCAGGCGATCAGCGGCGCGAACTCGAAGCTGGCAGCGACTGCACTGACATCTATGTGTGATGTGGAGCAGACCGTTGTGATCCCGAGCAAGAGCACAAGCTATACAAACCTAGTATTTACACAGGGAGCAGTTAACACCTGGTCTATTATTACCATTGCGGGAATTCCGCTGGTACTTGTGATCGTGGGAATGGCAATCTGGATGAAGAGGAGAAAACAGTAATGAAGAAAAAAGGAAAGATGGCGGCCTGCCTGATCCTTTTGGTACTGCTTCTTGCCATACTGGTGGTGCTGACGAAGAAAAACAGCACCGCCGATGCGGACAGCAGCAGTTCGGATTCTGGTGCAGACGCCGAAAAAGTGGTTGATTTTTCAAAAGATGATGTAACAGCGCTTTCGTTCCAGATCAACGGAGAGACGGTGTCTTTTACGAAAACAGCAGGAGATGACGATACGGATACCTGGACGTACGACCAGGAGGACGGATTTCCGCTGGATGAAAGCAAGGTAACGAGCGTTTTAAGCTCTATCAGCAGCATGACCGCAGAAAGAGTCATTGAAGGCGATGAAATCGATTCTATGGCTGATTTTGGGCTCGAGACGCCGTCCGAGGAGGTTACCGTGACCGCAGGCGGCGAGACAACGACGATTCATGTCGGCGATAAGAACGGATCGAGCAAATATTATGTTTATCTGAATGACGATACGAGCAGGGTTTACATGGTGAGTACACCGCTTGGAACGATGTTTCCATCCGATATCATGGAGTGGGCGACCAGTGAGTCGATGCCGTCCGTGACTGCGGATCATATTACGAAAATCCAGGTGGAGGGCGAGAACGGCTATACGCTGACGAAAGAAGTAAGCGCCGCTGACTCGGCACTCCAGACGGATGAATGGCAGGTTGTGGATGCGGATGGAGCAGCACATGGCGGTGATGCGGATTCGATCAGCACCATGACGAGTGCGGTGGCGTCTCTCAGTTTTGGAGATCTCGTTACGTACAACGCATCAGATCTTGCCGCATACGGACTGGATCAGCCGAAGACGACGATCCGCGTACATTACACGGAGGAGCAGGAAGTGGCTTCGGATGATACAACAACGGCAGATACGTCTTCAGATTCCACAACGGATTCTGCTTCGAGTGACAGCACGGCGACGAGTTCTTCTTCCGAGACGACAACCGTTACCGTGGAGAAAGACCTGGTACTGTATGTGGGTAATGAAAACGAGAGCGGCGGTTCCTATTATGCAATGCTGGACGGTTCGAATGAGGTTCATCTGATTACGGCTTCCAACATTGAAGCATTCACGGAAAAGAAGGCTTCTGATTTCTGGAATATGTATGTCGGCATGGAAAATGTGGCAGATCTGACGAGTCTTGACATTACGTACAACGGAGAGACGAAGACGTACGTACGCCATGTCGAGGAAGTAAAGAGCGATGATGATGACGATACCACAACGCAGGAAATCAGCTACACCTGCGGTGACGAAACCGTTGATAAATCGACCTTTACGACCTTCTATTCCTCCCTGATCGGCCTGAAGGCACAGACCAAGGACGAGAGCCTCGTACAGGCCAAGGATGCTGAGTTTACCGCAGTATTCCATATGACCGGCGGCGACCTGACATTTGCTTACAGCCCGTATGATTCGAGCTTCTATTACACGGTGGATGAGGACGGAGTTCCGTCACTCGTGAATAAAAATAACGTGAAGACGATGCTGGAAAATTACGAGACACTGCTTGCGGCAAAGACGGAGGATGACAGTTCTTCTGACAGCGCTTCGGATTCGGCGGAATAAGGATTCGGTGAAAGCTGATTAAAATTGAAAACAGAGGATTTACTGAGAGAAAAACAGTAAATCCTCCGTTTTTTGTATGCGTGAATATAGACAAAAAAGAGCCGGAAAATCTGTGAAAAAACATAGATTGTATTGCAAAAATGGAAAGAAGTATAATGGGGATATAGTGCGAGCTGAGAAATCAGCTAAGCTGATTTCCTCTGGCGAGCGGAGGAAACTCTGCTTGCTTTTGTAAGCTGATTGTATATAACAGGAAAATCCTGTCGGGTAGGGTCTAGCCAACCGCCTGTACCGAGTCCTTGGAGTCGAAACGGTAACGTCAGATTTAAGCGTAGGACAGGGAGCAACAGAGCCGAAACGAAAGTGAAGTGATTGAGCTGGGAAATTATTATGAGGTTGGAAATGGTCGATGTGCTTATATTCACAGCAGACAACATTTCTGTAACCGCTATGGCAAGGGAACAGAAACATCCCCCAGTCTGAGAGCTTGGCGAGGTTGATGATAAGTATACAATACAGAACAGTTGAGGTCCTGTTATCTCCTCGAAAAGAGGTATGAAAATCGAACCAAAGAAATGCGATAGAAATTCAAACGGATAACAGGAAGTCCGATACGCTCATAGTACCGAAGAAGCTGCTAATCACAGTGGAGGGAAGGGGCGTACACTTTATAGCTTCAAGTAAATCAGAATCATGCAGACAAGGAGAGCTGATATCATGGTAAATGAGTTGCTTGGAATACAATACAACATTGCGAAAGCAAATGTAACTGACAGGAAAGTTCAAAACCTTGCGTCCTATATCAATATAAACAGCCTTAGGGCAATCCATAAGACTATGGATAAAAATAAGGCAAGTGGAATTGATAAAGTGACAAAAGAGAAATACGAACAGAATCTGGAGGAAAACCTTGAGAATCTTGTGAAAAGAATGAGAATTGGCAGTTATCGCCCCAATCCTACAAGAAGAGTTTATATTCCCAAGGAAACAAAAGGCAAAATGAGACCACTTGGAATATCCAGTTATGAGGATAAACTGGTGGAGAGCGCAATCGCACAGATACTGGAGCAGATCTATGAACCGAAGTTTTATAATGAGAGTTTTGGATTCAGACCAAACAGAAACTGTCACCAGGCAGTTAGGGAAATCATAGAAATGGTTCAGCATCGCAAAATGAATTATGTGGTGGAAGCGGATATCAGAGGATTCTTTGATAACGTAGACCATGAGTGGCTGATGAAGATGCTAAGACACGATATAGCAGACAAGAGATTTCTTGAGGTTATAGAGAAATTTCTGAAAGCGGGTATCATGGAAAACGGAAAGTATCTTGACAGTGAACGTGGAACACCACAGGGAAACGGAGCCAGTCCGATACTTGCAAATATTTATCTGCACTACGTACTGGATAACTGGTTTGATGTGATTGTAAAGAGGCAGTGCAGCGGAGAATGTTACTTAATACGTTATGCAGATGATTTTGTCTGTTGCTTTCAGAGTGGATACGAAGCAAAAGTATTTCGAGAGAAACTAGAAGAACGTTTTGCAAAGTATGGACTCGAACTAGCGGAAGAAAAGACCAAAGTGTTGGAGTTCGGAAGGTTTGCCAGGCAGAATAGAGAAAGAAGAGGACAGGGAAAACCAGATACCTTTGACTTTCTTGGATTCACATTTTATTGCGGAATGGACGGAAAAAAGCAGTTTTTCCGTTGTAGAGTGAAAACGAGTAAGAAGAAGTTGCGCAGTAAAATAAAAGCAATGAAAGAATGGATAATGAATCACAGAACACTGCCGCTGGAATGGATATTCAAGATTATCAATGCAAAACTGCGAGGACATTATCAATACTATGGTGTAACTGATAATACAAGAGAAGTTAAATCATTCCTGTGTATAACAAAGAAACTGCTGTTTAAATGGCTAAATCGTAGAAGCCAGAGAAAAAGTTATACATGGGAAACATTCAACAATGGGCTGCTTAGGACATTCCCACTATTAGAGCCAAGAATCAAGGTAAGCCTGTTCTACAGGTAGTATGAATATAAAGTGAAAAGCCGTATGCGTTAATAGCGCACGTACGGTTTTGTGTAGGGATATGGGGAGTAATCCCCATATCTACTAGAGAAAAGATTATGGACGGGGGTGAGCAGATGAAAATCGTTTGTTTTGCATTATTGTGTCTTTTTTTGAGCGGCTGTGGGAATGCGAAAACGGCAGCAGAAGAGCCAAAAATGCGGTTTGAAAATCTGGATCCGGCAAAGGTGAATATGCAGTACGGAGGGCAGAAGGAGTGGGAGCGGTTTTATAACAGTTTTTATGAGCAGAAAGAGGGAAGCGACCTCATTGTTCTGGGAACGGTGGAAGATTATACGTGTTTTGCAGGGGGAATCGAGATTGCAACGGATATTTCGCTACGGCTGGATGAGACCTTAAAAGGGGATCTGGAACCGGGAGAGAATATTACTGTTCGAAAGCTGGGCGGAGCGGTTACGGTGGAAGAGTACCTGCGGTCCATGGAAGATGCGGGCATTACGTACTGGAATGCGGAGGAGTTAAAGGCAAAGTATCCGGAGGAGAAACGCCGGGAGAACTATATTCAGGTCAGCTTCTGCGACCTTGATCCGGTGATCGGGCAGAAATCCTTGTATTTTCTGGAGAAAGATGCGGAAGGGGACGTTTATTACCGGCTTTGCGACGGGTTTGGACAGTATGTAGAGACTTCGACGGGAGAATACGTAAACGCGTATGAGATTGCCAACGAGAAAAGAGATGCGGATGAGCCGATGATGCTTGCATTGGGAGAAACGGTGGAATTTGCCCCGGATGCAGCGCCGGAGGAGAGAATCAATATTTATACGATGGAAGAGATAAAAAAAGGAATGGAAACGTATACAGCGCCGCCGACGGATTATCCGGGAGCAGAGGAAGAGCCGGAGTGAAGAGAATGCGTTAAAAACTGGCTGTAAGCCGAGTTAAAAACGAAAAAACGGAGGATTTACTGACGTTAAAAAATCAGTAAATCCTCCATTTTTTTGCCTGTTTTTTTGAATTGCAGTCGGGAGCAGAAGGGGGGTTACTGCACCGGTGCGAAAAAGATCTGGATCTGCTCTAAGAGGGCCTGAGGGGCCTCCATCTGCGGCATGTGTTTGGCCTTTGGCAGGATCTGGGTTTCGATGGAGGTGTTGAGTGCCGTGTACAGCGCAAAGGTTTCTGCGATGCCAGGCTCTTCTTCGCCGCCGACCAGGAAGATGCTGTTGTCGATGTGTTTTAAGGCATGGCCGATGTTGAGGTTCACGTAATTGCCCGCCAGGCTTGCGAAAAGGTACTTTCCGGCGCTGTTCTGGAGGTGTGCGGACTCGTAGAAGGCGTCTACGTCCTCCGGGGAGCGGTGGAATGGATTGTGGTAATAGCTCTCAGTGAATAAAAGCTCGATGTTGGAGCGGCCGGTGAGCGTATGGTACAGCAGCGTTCCGATGAGCGGGAGCTCGATCATGCGTTTCAGAAAGCGGCTGCGTTTATCCGGGATTTTGTTGAGCTTGGCAAGGTCGGTCGGGTTGATCATCATGATTCGGCCGAAGCATTCCTGGGCTGTATTGCAGGCGGTTACGACAAAAGAGCCGGATAAACCGGACGCAATCACGTCTGTTGGACATCCAATGACCTGTTTGATGAAGGTGACGATGAGCTGTACGTATAAAAAGTTCGTGTACGTGATCGCCGGCTTGTCGGAACGGCCGCAGCCGAGGAGATCGAGCGTGTAAACGGTGTGATCTTTCGCGAGAGCGTCCTCAATATACTGCCATTCGCGGCCGCTGGAGGCGCAATTCAGGTCGTGGAGCAGGAGCATCGGGGTTCCGGTGCCTTTTTTTGTGTAAAAAATATCGCCGAACTGCCAGGAAAAGGTCTCTTTTTCGGCCGAGGCGAGCAGGTTTTTCCGTACGGCGGCGGTATCGAGCGTTTTATTCAGAAAGTAAATCGCTGCGCCGGACATCGTGGTGAGGACACTTAAGGTGACCAGTTTTTTGCTGTGTTTCATATGAAAAAACTCCTTTCAGGGATCTCCCGGAGGGGAGGAATCGGTTCGAAACGTTGTGTTGAGCTTATTATAAGCGAAAAAAGGGAAAGATACAATGCAAAAATTAAGGGAAAAAGGAGGAAAAGAGACGAAAATAATGCGCAATTCGGTGAAAAGTGTAGACAATTCCGGACACACTACGTTATGTCAACTGATTGTGAAAGGTATATTTAAACAGTTTACATAACTGCAAAAACAGAGAAAAAATCATGCAATAATACACATAAAAGCATGAAAACGGCACTACGGGATAAAATCCTTCCAGATTGGTAAAAATCCATGAAAAAATGGCCTTGAAACGCGTTTAGTAAATGCTTTGGAAAATCCGGAAAAACGAATGTAAAAGTTCAATTTATACGAAAATATAAAAATATAATTAAATAATTTAATAAAAGAGCGAAAACAAAGATAGAAAAACACGTGAAACATGTGAAAATACAGAAAAAATGTAAAAAATACGGAAAAATCCAAAATTGGATAGAGAATACGATTGTTTTAAAAATTGGAAAGACCAAAAACGAGAGTGATTTTCGGGAAGAGAAAAAGCAAATCGCTTCTCACTGACCGCTGAAGACCGGAAATCGTGAAAAACGATGTTTCACGTGAAACATTTTGATGGGTGTGAAACGTGAAAAAACGAGCCTGGAAGAGTGACATAAGTAGAAACGAAAAAATGGAGGAAAAACTGAAAAATGGCGAAAAGAGGGCAAGAAACGGCGGAATAGACAAAAAATAGAAAAAAAGATAAAAATGAGCTGAGAAAAGGAAAAAAACGGCTGAAAAGAGGCAAATGCAGTAAGGGATGGACGAAAAAGCAAAAAAACAGGCGAGAGAAGCAGCGAAAGGGGAGAAGGAGCTGAAGAATGGCAGTAAGAGGTGAAAAAAGCAGAAAAAAAGAATAAAAAGCGTTGAGAATTGGGAAAAATGTAAAATTGCACGCAAAAAAAAGAGAGAAAGGTAAGCCAGGAAGATGGAGAGGGAGTGAAGCATGTCTAAGAGAGAAAAAAACGTTAAAACTATAAAAAAGCAGAAAAGTGACAGCAAAATCAAATAAAGCGATAAAAAGCAGAAAATATGCTGCCTGGTCTGAAAAATGGGAAAAATCAATAAAAAATGGCATGAAAAGAGCAGAAAATGAAAAAACAGGATGTTTCACGGATTATCTCTCTTACTGATGGAAGATAGTAGATAGAAAAACGATAAATTTGAAAAGAAAATGAAAAAATGTAACGGGAAATAGAATAGAAAGCAATAAAAGAGTACTTTTTATGCAAAAAAGAGGCGTTTAAGGGCTTTTAGAATGTCCCAAACACCACTTTTTGCAATGAACAATCAGAATAGCAGCATTTCCTTAAAAAAGAGCACTCATACTATCCAGATGATACCTTTCCAGTACATCTTTCACCCCGGAAACGATTTCTTCCCGGCTGTAGTCATGATCTTCCAGAAATTCGTTATCCATCTGATTTAAATGTGAATAGAAGAGCAGTGCCACTTTCAATGCCTCCATATCTTTAGAATTCTGTGTAAAATCATACAACTGGTTTTCGGCATCATCAATGAAGCCCAGATCAGCCAGATCCGTCAACAAATATAACATTTTTTCAGCATTTTCTGATTCAAAAACAACCGATACAGGATCATCGTCCTTAAGCTCAAGGTTAAAAACCAGCTTCAAAACAGTTCGAACCATTTCTTTAATCAAACGTAGCAGATAATCATCCTCAAACATGGCGAAAACCTCCTTGCTTCTATTTTATATGGATTTACCAGAAAAGCAGCAGCTTCTTGGATAGATTTATTGTACCATGAAAAAACGGTTCGGGAAATATTAAGATGTTGAGAAAATCAAAAAATAGTTAAAAATCAAAATGTTTCACGTGAAACATTCAATAAAACAGTGTGAAACAGAAAAACGCTCTCCGACGCCAGTAAAATCATTGAAAGACCTCAAAAACACCAAAACAGTGCTGAAAAACGCTCAAAAAGCCTTCCAAACAGCATAAAAACAGGAAAAATCCCGTTGTAAAACAGCGTTTTTTAAAATGTTTCACGTGAAACATCACCAAAAATCTCCAATTTTCACGTGTTTCCCACCTCCCAATCATGCAAAAATGCAGAAAATGTTTCACGTGAAACATTTCCAGTAGTAAAATCCGGCGTAGTATGATAAAATATCTTTGTCCCAATTTGGGGCAATTTTGAGTTAGAATCTGAAGAAATCCTCAGATATACTGGCATAGAAAAAGGAATTTTCTTCTTATATAATATGCCTGAACACCTGCCGCATAAATTAAGTTTTCCGAAAAGTGCCGGCAGGTCATTTCCTGTAAAAAGGGAAAAACTGCAAATGGAAAACAAAAAGATGAAAGGAGGCAATACATATTTTGGGAAGAACAATTGCAATTGCCAACCAGAAAGGCGGCGTAGGTAAATCCACCACCGCAATTAACCTTTCTTCCTGCCTGGGAGAAATGGGACAAAAAGTTCTGACCATTGATATGGACCCGCAGGGAAATACCACCAGCGGAATGGGAGTAGAGAAAAATGAAGTGGAAAATACCATCTATGAGCTGCTTCTTGGAGAGTCAAAACTGGAGGACTGTATCATCCCTCTGAAATTTGACAATCTTTCCCTCATCCCTTCCAATGTCAATCTGGCCGGAGCGGAGATCGAGCTGATTGGGGTGGAAGACAAAGAATTCATCCTGAAAAACGCAATTGATCAGGTCCGCGATCAGTACGACTTCATTATTATTGACTGTCCGCCATCCTTAAATATGCTGACAATCAACGCGATGACCACCGCAGACACCGTTCTGGTGCCGATTCAGTGTGAATATTACGCACTGGAGGGCTTATCCCAGCTTATGCACACGATTGAGCTGGTGCAGGAGCGTCTGAATCCAGATCTGGAAATGGAAGGCGTTGTCTTTACCATGTACGATGCGAGAACAAATCTTTCTCTGCAGGTAGTAGAAAACGTAAAAGACAGCCTGGATCAGAACATCTACAAAACCATTATTCCGAGAAATGTCCGTCTTGCGGAGGCACCGAGCTACGGCATGCCGATCAACTATTACGACAAGCGGTCCACCGGTGCAGAGAGCTACCGTCTCCTGGCAGACGAAGTGATTCACAGGGGGGATGAAGAGTAATGGCAGCGAGAAGAGGAGGCTTAGGCAAGGGCCTGGATTCCCTGATTTCACCGGGACATTCGGCCAAAGCAGAAGCAAAAGAGAAACCGGCAAAACCGGAGGTCAAAGTAGTCGAGAAGGTTGTTGAAAAAGTTGTCGAAAAACCAGTCGAGATGAAACTGAAGATCTCCGAAATTGAACCGAACCGCGAACAGCCGCGAAAATCCTTTGACGAGGACGGCCTGATCGAGCTTTCGGAATCCATCAAACAGTTCGGAGTTCTGCAGCCGATTCTGGTGCAGAAAAAAGATGATTATTATGAGATCATCGCAGGGGAACGGCGATGGAGGGCTGCAAAGCTTGCCGGAATCAAAGAAGTACCGGTCATCATCAAAGATTTTACCGAGCAGGAAGTTGTCGAGATTTCCCTGATTGAAAATATTCAGAGAGAATCCCTGAACCCGATTGAGGAGGCACACGCATACAAACGCCTGATGGAAGAGTTCCATCTCCGCCAGGATGAAATCGCAGAGCGCGTTTCCAAGAGCAGAACAGCGGTTACAAACTCGATGCGTCTCCTGAAACTGGACGACAGGGTACAGCAGATGGTTGTCGATGAAATGCTGACAACCGGTCATGTGCGTACGCTGCTGGCGCTGGAGAATAAAGAGCTCCAGTACAATACGGCAATGAAAATCTTCGATGAAAAGCTCAGTGTCCGTGAGACTGAGCGCCTGGTCAAAGAGATCCTGAATCCGAAGGTGAAGAAAGAAAAGAAAGTCAATCTGGAAGAGGAAGCCATCTACGAAGGTCTGGAAGAGAAAATTAAGAGCATCATTGGTACGAAGGTTTCCATTCACCGCGGGGCAAAGCACAAAGGAAAGATCGAGATCGAGTATTATTCCCAGGAAGAGCTCGAGAGAATCATGGATCTGTTTGAATCAATACAGTAAGAGGTAGAATAATGAGCGATTTATTTAGTAAGGTAGGAATTGACCTTGGCGTTGTTGTACTTCTTCTGATTGTACTGATTATCGTGATGATGATTATGACGGTCAGCATGTCGCTGCGTCTGAGCAGACTGAACCAGAAGTACAGAAGCTTTATGAAGGGAAAAGACGCCCAGTCACTCGAAAAGCTGTTTCATCAGCGGTTTAAGGAAATTGACAAACTGAACAAGCAGAATGAGCTGACGAAAAAGAATCTTGCGGATCTGAAAAAGATCCAGGGCATGACGCTGAACAAATACGGAATCGTAAAATATGATGCGTTTGACGATGTGGGCGGAAAGATGAGTTTTGCGCTGGCAATGCTCGACAAAGAAAACACAGGTTTTATCCTGAATGCAATCCACAGCCGTGACAACTGCTTTTTATATCTGAAAGAGATCGTAAAAGGCGAGTCCTATATCATGCTGAGCGCCGAGGAAATCGACGCGCTGCGCCAGGCAATTACGATGAATTCGATCGATTTGATGTAGGGCAAAAGTTCACTCGTGCATTCGTGGAGGCAGATTTCATGCTTGCATGAAATCTGTCTCTATGAATGCACGAAGGGAGCGCCAGGGTATGAGCAAAAAGAGCTGCGAAGCAGCGGAGAGCGCTGAAAGCGCGGTTTTGCGAATGGCGCGGGTGAACTGTAAACAGCATGAAAGAACGCTTGAAAAAATGCATATACTGTTATATGATGGTACTGGAACGCGCCAAACCCGCATAAATGCTGGAAAAACGGCAGTGGTTCCGGGCTGGAAAGAACAAAAAGAATCCCGCCAAAATGAGGGGATAAGATCTACTAGGAGGAAATTATGTTAGACATTAAGTTTTTAAGAGAAAACCCGGAAGTTGTAAAACAGAATATCCGAAATAAATTCCAGGATCAGAAACTGGAGCTGGTTGATAAAGTCATCGAGCTGGATAAAGAAAACCGTGACATCAAACAGGAAGTAGAAGCACTTCGTGCAAAAAGAAACAAAATCTCCAAACAGATCGGCGCACTGATGGGCCAGGGCAAGAGAGAAGAGGCTGAGGAAGTAAAGAAACAGGTAGCTGTTGACGGTTCCCGCATCGAGGCTCTTTCTGCAAGAGAAAAAGAAGTAGAAGAAGAAATCAAGAAGATCATGATGGTGATCCCGAACATCATCGATCCTTCCGTACCGATCGGAAAAGATGACAGCGAGAACGTAGAAGCAGAGCGCTTCGGCGAGCCGGTTGTACCGGATTTTGAAATCCCGTATCACACCGACATTATGGAGTCCTTCGACGGAATCGATCTGGACGCAGCAAGAGAAGTTGCAGGAAACGGATTCTATTATCTGATGGGCGACATTGCACGCCTCCACTCTGCCATCCTTTCTTATGCAAGAGATTTCATGATCGACCGCGGATTTACCTACTGCGTACCGCCTTTCATGATCCACGGCAACGTCGTAAACGGTGTTATGAGCTTCGCTGAGATGGAGTCCATGATGTACAAAATCGAGGGCGAGGATCTGTACCTGATCGGAACCAGCGAGCACTCCATGATCGGTAAATTCATCGACAGCATCATCCCGGAGGAGAAACTGCCTCTGACCCTGACCAGCTACTCTCCGTGCTTCCGTAAAGAAAAAGGAGCACACGGCATCGAGGAGCGTGGTGTTTATCGTATCCATCAGTTTGAGAAACAGGAGATGGTTGTTGTCTGCAAACCGGAAGACAGCATGATGTGGTATGACAAACTGTGGAAGAACACCGTAGACCTGTTCCGTTCCATGGATATCCCGGTTCGTACTCTGGAGTGCTGCTCCGGTGACCTGGCTGACCTGAAAGTAAAATCTGTCGATGTTGAGGCATGGTCTCCGCGTCAGAAGAAATACTTCGAGGTAGGAAGCTGCTCCAACCTTGGTGATGCACAGGCAAGACGTCTGAAAATCCGTGTCAACGGCGAGGACGGAAAGAAATACCTGGCACATACCCTGAACAACACCGTAGTTGCTCCGCCGCGTATGCTGATCGCATTCCTGGAGAACAACCTGAATGCAGACGGAACCGTAAGCATTCCGGAAGTTCTTCGTATGTACATGGGCGGAAAAGAAAAACTGGTTCCGAAACACTAATCGCATAAGAAATACAAAGGAATGAGAGGAGGTGTTCTTATGCACGCTTACCTGAAAACCATTGGATTTTCAAAGATCAAGACGACGAAGGAACTCCAGGAGATTCTTCGTGATGTAGTAGAAAACTACGACCGTAAAAAGATTGTGGAAACAGAAGAACACCACCTTTTTGCTGAATTTTCGAAAGAATATGCATATGACTGTGGTATCACGGTCTGTGGGGAAATTGATGAGAACAACCGTTTCCAGATGGAATATTATTATCCCTATTTCGAGGGCGGGCAGATCAGCTCCTACGAGGAGGTATCGGTGGAGCGCCACGTCGATAAGGAATCGTTTGCAGGCGCCTGCGACGATATGCGGCTTGGCATCACGATGATCTTTTATCTGACGCATGCAGCGGAATATCTTGAGATGAAACAGAAAAATGCGCTGCAGCCGCTTCCGCTCCCGCTTTCTGTCTCCGGTCTTGCAGCGGAAGGAACAATTCTGCTTCCGATCCAGAAAGACCCGGAACAGGTCGAGAAGGAGCGCCGCAGCACGCAGCAGAAGAATTCACTGATCTCGGCTGCCAGAAACGGGGATGAGGATGCGATGGAAAGTCTCACCATGGATGATATTGACACATATGCCATGATTTCCCAGCGTCTGACGAAGGAAGATGTCTTTTCTATTGTAGATAGCTTTTTCATGCCGAGCGGTCTCGAATGTGACCAGTACAGCGTGATGGGTGAAATTACGGAGATGAATACAACGAAGAACGCGGTAACGGGCGAGCGGGTGTATGAGCTCGGCCTCGTCTGCAACGATGTGCCGATAGACATCTGTATCAACGAAAAGGATTTATTTGGAGTACCGGAAGTGGGAAGACGTTTCAAAGGCCAGATCTGGCTGCAGGGAATGCTGGAACATCTGTAAGGGAAAAATAAAAAGAGCGAGGACGGAAAAAGAGAAAATTCAGTCCTCGTTCTTTTTTTGCAGATTTTTATAGCAATAAACGGATGTTTACTGGTTCTGCACCAGATTCAGATGCTTACGCACCCGCTCGATCAGCATTTCAAGAGCAACGGTGTTCTGTCCGCCCTCCGGGATGATCACGTCGGCACGGCGCTTGCTCGGCTCTACGAACTGCTCGTGCATCGGTTTTACGGTCGTCAGGTACTGCGTCACAACGCTGTCCAGGGAACGGCCGCGCTCTTTTACATCGCGCAGGATCCGGCGGAGAATCCGCACGTCCGCATCGGTATCGACAAAGACTTTGATGTCCATCAGATCGCAGAGATCCTTCTCAACGAAGAGGAGAATGCCCTCGAGCACGATAACCGGGGCAGGATGGACCAGAATCGTTTTATCCGAGCGGTTCTGCATGGCATAATCGTAAACCGGCATCTCGATGGATTTTCCGGCTTTCAGCTCGAGAATGTGCTGGCATAACAGGTCGGTATCAAAGGCATCGGGATGATCGTAATTTAATTTGGCACGCTCCTCAAAAGGAATATCGTCATGGCGTTTGTAATAGTTGTCATGGCGCAGAATGCTCACTTCATCGCGTCCAAAACTTTCTACCAGCTTATCTGCCAGTGTCGTTTTTCCACTGCCGGTTCCTCCGGCAATTCCTATCAGTATCGTATCCATAAGAAACTCCTTTTTATCCGATGATAGCCAGTGTTGCGCTTGTTCCGAGACGGCTTGCGCCGGCATCT